>JAKIYU010000152.1 GCA_022708385.1 Bacteroidota bacterium
GAGGCTCCCATGATATCGTAAGGAACCAGTTGGGCAACAGAATCATTCCCTGCATCAATAGCAGGAGAGTTGTACTTTAGTTTATAGTTGGCCAGTGTGGTATTTTCGAAAAGCGGGTCTTGATTTTTAAGGCAAGCGGTATAAAAATTCGTATTACCTATATCGCGCGCAGTCTTTAATAAACAATTGGTAAATTTAAAATTGAACTGCCCGTTAGTGTTTTTATCCAAAAGAACTTCTTCTTCAATAGTGCCGTATATGATACAGTTGCCGAAATTAGCTTTGGTAAGGTCGCGCACCTGAATGGTATTGTAAATATCCTCATAATAGTTGTTAAGTACAAGCGAAGCAGTCTGGCGCGTAGAATAGTTCCAGTAATTGGCAAAGGTACAGTGGTTAAAGTCGTAAGAACCGCCAATAGATAGAATAACTGCATGTATGCCGGCATTGCTTACCACCACATTTTCAGCTTGAATGTAAGAACCCTGGGCGTAAATACCCGCTGTGCTCATATTTTCAATAATGGTGTTGCGCAGCTTAAGTGTGGGATTGGCCGAATTGCCCAGAGTGTCTGCTTTGATGCCTGTATCGCCGTTGCGGATAATAGCATAGTTTATTTCATTATTTATACTGCCTGCTGATAGCCATATACCCATCGAATACAAATATCCGTTGTACATGAGCCGTCCCCACTGGCCTGGCATATCCTTATACCATGCTTCGAGCCTATCACCTTGCATCACTACAGGATTGTCTTTTGTGCCGGTAATTTTTAGTGAGGCATCATTGTACACCCAAAGGCCGGCATTGTTGTGAAAATAAATTTTTGTGCCTTCCTGAATGGTTAATGTGTAGGACGAATCCACCACCACCCAGCCATAAACCAGATGGGGCTTGTCGTTGGGCCATATCTCGTTGGATGATATCACGGAATAGGACGACATATTTACAGGAAAATGGTCAGGGGTGTGGTAATAGGCATTCTGCCCCCAGGCTGCCAGTTTAACCTGCTGCATTTGATTATTGGTGGTGAACATAATAGAATCGCTTACCACAAAAGGTGTATTCTGGTTGTTGGGGTCGATGGTTACACGCACAAAAATATACAGGCTGTCTTTAGCGGCCAGTTCAACATTGCTTAGTTCTGTAGCAGGAACCCCGTCGATATTGATACGATAATTTGATGCCGTGCCCCCGCCGAGTTTGATGGATGAAATAACCAGTTTTTTATTATAGGGATTATAGACTTTAAATTGTTGTGTGGTGGAGCCAATTGTGGTAAAAACCGTATCGAATGTGACGGAGTCGGTCGAAAAGTTAAGCTTGCCCTCTGTTTCTGTAAGGAAATCGTCCTTCTGGCAGGCGTAAAATGTAACGGCAACAGCCGACAGCAGCAATAATCTCGACAGACATCTTTTCATTTTGTAATAAAGATATATATACGCAAAATTAACCTTTTTATTTTTAAACGAATTATGTATTTTTGAGGAAGTTCTTATAAAAACACTGGTTATGGAAGAATATACATTGACTTATATGGGCGATTTGCGTGTAAAGGCACGCCATGAACGTTCCGGAACTGAAATCATCACTGATGCGCCGGTGGACAATGAGGGCAAAGGGCAGTCGTTTTCGCCTACTGACCTGCTGGCTACATCGCTGGCTGCCTGCATGATAAGTGTGCTGGGCATTATTGCCAAACGCAGCAACATACCTCTCGAAGGTCTCAAAGCGCATGTTAAAAAAATTATGAAAAGCGACCCCCGAAGGGTGGGGGAAGTGGTGGTTGAACTCAATTTTCCTCCGGGAAATTATTCCGAAAAAGACAAACTGGTTTTTGAAAGAGCCATTCAGTACTGCCCTGTTATGCTCAGCCTGAACGAAGAGGTGGTTAAAACAGTAAAAATCAATTTTCAGTGAACAGCTACTGATTGCTAATAATGAATAGTGGTGAGTTGACGGGCATCAGCTCAGATTAAATTTTTCGGGATATTTGGCATGCATGCCACGGTAAAAAGTTTCAATCTTTTTAAAATCTGCTTCAAAGTTGCCGCTTACACTCAGTTGGCCGCCAATACCGCAAACCTTCTTTTTGTAATCGATAAAACCAAGCAATACGGGTACCTGTGCAGCTTGTGCCATATAGTAAAAGCCTCTTTTCCAATGGTTTGTCAGGGCGCGTGTGCCTTCAGGGGTAATAATCAGGTAAAGACTTTCGGAACGGTTAAATATATCTACAATTTGTTTTACGGTACCCTGGTTGCGGCCCCGGTCAACAGGTATGCCACCCATGGATTTGATAATACCGGCCAACGGAAAAATAAAGGCCTCTTTTTTTATCATAAACCTGAATTTTACCCCGTAAATTTTCGATGCCAGCCAGCCTACAAAAAAGTCCGTCATACTGGTGTGGGGCGCCTGTATAATAATGCACTTTCTGAGGCCATCGGGAATTTTCCCTTCGATATGCCATCCTTTAACAAAAAAAATAAAACGTGCCAGAAGACGCAGCATTAAAAAGTATTTTTTTGGTTAGCGTGTTTGTTTAGCCTGTATCATGTTTACAATGTCGTCAATAGTAACCAGCTTTTCGAGTTGTTCGTCTTCGATGGTTATGCCAAATTGTTCTTCTGTATCGAGGATAATATCAACAATACGGGCCGAGTTTATTTTAAGGTCATCAATCAGGCGCGATGAGCCTGTGATGCTTTTAATGCTAATATCTCGGTAAATATATTTCTTTAAAATATCTATGACTTTTTCCTGAATAGCTTTCATAAAAAATGTGTTTAAAATATTAGTAATCAACAATCATTTTAATTTGCCCAATTAAAATAGCTGATAGTTCTTTGTTTGAATTCATTAAGGACATGTGGGATTTGAGGATGCCATTTCGGTAATATTCTTTTTCGGAAACTACGGTAAGCCTGTCGTTAATATTTACTGGTTTCAGAAAGGAGCATTCAATATTTTGCAGTATAGGGTGAAATTTAAGATTGTTTTCGTGCAGCCCTTCTATGTACATGAGAAGCGCCACAAGGCCTGTTTGACCCATCATTTCAATCAGTACAACACCAGGGGTTACAGGAATGTGTTTAAAATGGGATTTATAAAAAAAAGCGTTTTTAGTAAAGGTATAATGCCCGGTAATATTATCGGTGCTTATGCTGCTGATTTCATCAACAAATAAAAAATCAGGCAGGTAGGGCAGTCTGTTGATGATTTTCTGGCTGATAATGCGGATATCTTCCATTAATAAGGAATGCAAATAAAAATATGAGCTTGTAAAATTAATTAAAAAAACAGAAAGTGTAAATTTTGTAACTTTGTAAATATTGACATTATAAGATGTTTATGTTTGATTTTATAATAAATGTAATAATAACAGAACCGATGGAGGGCACATGTTAGGGCGTTACCATACTTTATATTTTGAGAGCACCCGGAACTGTAATTTTAAATGCAGGTATTGCTCATCTGGCTCTAATAAGGGGATAAAGTATAAGGATGTAAGCCATGATGTTATTACAAAACATGTTTTGGAGCCGGCTTATGAATTGGGGACACGCTTTATCGATTTTTCGGGCGGAGAGTTTCTGCTAAGAAAGGACTATCCCGAATTATTAAAAACAGCCCATAGCATTGGTTTTAAAATTGGTATTGCCAGCAATGGCAGCATGTTAAGTAAAAAGACGCTCGAAAAAATAAAAACACTGGTTGGCGACAATTTAATTATTTCTTTGGGTGTCAATGCCTTCGATTTGTCGAATAAAGAAACACGCGACGTAGAAACAGCCTACACACTCAGGATATTGGAGCGCCTTAAAATGTTTAATATGCGCGTCAATATAAGTGTAACGCTCGGAGACTTTAATAAACTTTCAATTGCCACAACTTTAAAAAATATCAGGGAATTGCACCTGCCTTTTAACCGTATTCCCTTTGTACCACGCAGTTGCAATGCCCACCACCTGATGTTTACCAAAGAAAGCTTGCGCCGGTATTTTCACCCCGAATTGGTTAAATACTTCAACGGCCAGGTTAGTTATACGCCTTATATGCTGCCGACTGAAGTTTACGAAAAAGTGTCGGGGCAAAGCCTTAAAGAAGAGCAGATACCTGTAAATCCCAGTGTGGGCTGTTGGGTAGGTGCTTACTATGCCATTAACCCCGAGGGAGAGGTGTCGCCTTGTCCGATGTTCCTCGATCATGTGAGCGGTGGCAATGTGTATAAAACATCGTTGAGAAAAATCTTATTCGAATCAGAATTGTTTAACAAAATCTCCGACAGAAATAACCTCGAAGGGGCCTGCGGTCATTGCAAATATACCCACACCTGTGGGGGCTGCAGGGTCATGTCGTATTATTATACCGGCAATGTATTTGCCGAAGACCCGACTTGCTTTCTGAAAGATCTTAATGAAAATGAAATTAAAGCCATTGAAGAAGAGACAATTAAAAGTTTTATGAATTATAAAAGAATGGCCTTTTATGGTAAAATTTTCAGCCCTGCTAAATAAATGAACCCTTTAATACATCGTTTAACTTGTTAATGTATTCATCGGTATTAAATTTAAGACTTTTAATATGAAATTCTAAAAATAAATTAATAAGATTAAAAGTTGAACATTTCATTGCACAGTTTAACATAATTTTCTTCGGGTATCAGCGGGCTTAAAATTTTTTTACAGCTTTCACTGAAATTTTCGTTTCCGGTTATAAGTTCAGAGCCGGCTTGGGTTACAAGTTTGTAAAAATTATTCAGAATATCTTGAGAAACAAAACTCAGTTCTATAGATTGGTGCTTAAGAACAGCTCCTTTAAAAGAGAGGTCGAACAGAAATTCAAGAGATTTCATTTGAGCTAGAATAGGCGCAAAATTATGGACGCCGGGTAAAGCACAATTTGAAACAAGATAAAAGGCTGATGTTTTAAACTGGGGTCTTTTTTTATGGCCGTAGTTTTTACCGACTTTAACAAACTGTGGCGATAATATGGATACCATGCGTTCAATAAAAAGTTTGAACAAAAAAGTACCACTGCCTGCCCAAACAGGAGTGGCAAAAACTATAATGTTATAGTTGAAGATATTTTCAATATTTTTAGTAAAATCATCATCTAACGAACAAAAGCTGTTTTTTTTCGACCAACACTCCAAACAGCCTTTGCAGGGCGAAAACGCCATTTCGGACAAATTGTAGCAGTGTGTATGAGTGCCGGGTATCAATTTAATTCCGGCGGCAAGACATTCAATCATTTTTAAGGTCCTCCCGTTTCTGTTGCTGCAGTTTATAAAACACACTGATGTATTCATGGTTTTAAAAATGTAAAATAGAAGTGGATTTTAAGAACATTTATATATAACTTTGAGAATTCATTTTGGGATAAGGGGTATGAAAAAAAATATTTTTTTTAACATGAAATTCAGTGAACTAATGTTATTTTTTACAAAGTTAAAAACGAAATTTAAAAAGAATAGACTTTTTAAAAAAAACCAACGGGTATCGTATAATAAAATTCGAAAAAAAGAAAAACATGAGGCTTTTTGCTGGGCGCCTTTTACATCTCTGAGGTTTCATCGCAACGGTTGTGTGCAGGTGTGTTGCCATCATATCGACTATATATCTCTCGAAAATCAAAGTCTTCGGGATATTTGGTTCGGGAAACATCTGAAAAATATGCGAAAACAAATGAAAGAATACCACTTGCCTGCTTCATGCAACTTTTGCAAATCGAATTTCACAGCCGGAAATTACTACAATATAAACGCGTTGGCTTATGACGATTACGATATTTCTGATAAGGGATACCCTGTGTTTATGGATTTTTCGGTGGATAACATGTGCAACCTGGCTTGCATCATGTGCGATGCCAGTCTCTCATCGGGTGTTCAGAAACATAAAAATATTAAACTTCCCCCAGCAGGATTTAAATACGACGACAACTTTGTACATCAGCTTGAGCCCTTTATACCACATCTTAAAAGAGCAATATTTACAGGGGGCGAACCCTTTCTTATCTCTTTTTATTACAAACTTTGGGAAAAAATGCTTGAGATGAACAGTGCTATTGAAATGTATGTGACAACTAATGGCACAGTATATAACAACAAAGTGTTATCTGTTCTTGAACAAGGGAAATTTAATATTACGGTATCGGTTGATAGCTTTATCAAGGAAGTTTATGAACAAATAAGATTAGGGGCTGTTTTTGAGAATACTTTGCAAAATATATATGCGTTTTCTGATTATTGTAAAAACAAAGGCACACAATTTACAGTAATAATATGCCCCATGCAGAACAACTGGAGCGAAATCCCTGCTATAGTTGAAAGATGCAATTCGAATGGCTGGCAGTTTACTTACAATATTTTACTTAAACCGTGGCAAGTGGCTTTGTGGTCACTACCGTCAAAAAAGTTGAAGGAAATACAAAGCCTGTATAAAAATGTTTCCTTCAGCAAGCCTACAACCGACATACAGCTTGG
>JAKIYU010000153.1 GCA_022708385.1 Bacteroidota bacterium
GCCCACGGCGGCGGTGCTTTCTCAGGTAAAGACTCTTCTAAAGTGGACCGCTCTGCAGCTTACGCTGCACGCCATATTGCCAAAAATATGGTGGCTGCCGGAATTGCCGACGAAGTGCTGATACAGGTAGCTTATGCTATTGGCGTAGCCAAACCGGTTGGTCTTTTTGTAAATACTTACGGCACATCTAAAGTCAAGAATACTGATGGCAAAACCATGAAAGATTTTGAAATCGCCAATCTCATTAAAGAAATCTTCGACTTGCGCCCTTATGCCATAATCAAACGACTCGGTTTAAAAAACCCTATTTTCTCAAAAACGGCTTCTTACGGTCACTTTGGACGCGACCCCTTTACTCAGGAAGTAGAAGTTTATTATAAAGATTCTGATGTCATTACCAAATTCATTGACGGTAAAGAAAGATTTTTTAAAAATGTAGAATTTTTTACATGGGAAAAACTCGACAAAGTGGATGAACTGAAGAAAGCTTTTAGCTTGTAAATCAGATTCGTTAAATAAAGACCGCTTCAGAAATGTCAGCAAGACTTCTGGGGCGGTTTTTTGTTGTTTATACAGTATCAGAAACATGATGTCATAAATTGTGATTTCAAGCATAATAAAATACAGGTTTTCATATACTTATAATTATCCGTTACTAACGGTTAGTAACGGATAATTTTATATAGAACTGGTATTCACCAATATTAATCGTTATTAACCGTTAGTAACGGTTATTTTTTATATCTCAACAATTATATATCTGATAATCAACCACAAAAACGTTATTAACCGTTAATAACGGCTTTTTATAGTCCGGCTTTAATTGTCTTTTTTATGGAATGCTGATAAAACCTACTTTTGCAATTAACAGTATCAGAATTCTTGCCTCGATATAATTACAGCATCAGTGTCCCCGAAAACATAAACGACCTGAAAACCTGCCAGCCAGAACACTCCCTGAAAAGCACCTCACCGGCTTTTTCGGCTTCACGGATGAGTTTGTTCACATATTCCACAATATTGAACATACCCTCAAAATCAATGGTTTCGTATGTATCGAAAGGGGTGTGATATTCTTCTGGCAATCCGGTGGTGAAATAGAGTAAAGGCACCTGGTGCGTGTAAAAGGCATAATGATCGGAAAAGCCGGGCCCATAGGGTACTTTTTTAATGCGTAGAAATTTCCCTGCAGGGATTTTAAGCACTTTTTTCCAGGCTTTTGATGTGCGGCTGCCATAAATGATAAGCCTCTTTTTCCCATCATAATTGAAACGGCCTACCATATCAAAATTCAGCATATACCTTACATCAGGTTTTTTCATCAGGTTACTTTCCGTAAAATACTTGGAGCCGTACAGGCCTACCTCTTCAGCGCTGAAGGCTACAAACAAATAGTTGTAGCGAAGGCTATCGGTCTTTACGAGGCGTCTTGCCAGTTCCATGACAACCGCTGTGCCGCTGGCGTTGTCGTCGGCGCCGTGGTGAATATGTCCGCCCTTACTGCGACTCCCGAAATCGCCCAGACCTACATGGTCGTAGTGAGCTCCTAGGACAACCGTATGGGGCGCATGATTGTCGAGAAAACCACATACATTATAACTGAATTGCATCAGGTTATTGATAAAAAATTTCTGTTCAAAAGAAGTATCACCTACTGCCGGTTTCAATCCGGCTTCTTTGAACTTTTCAATAATATAATCTCTGGCTTTAATTTCATATTTTGTTCCCGACAAGCGCCCCTGAAGAGAATCAGATGCCAGTACTGCTATGTCAGTATTCAGGCGCTTTATCACATCCTCCTTATTAAAACTGAACTGCCCGTAGATTACAGAGCAAAACGACAGAAAAAAAAGCAGAAAAGGGAAAAATATTTTTTTCATTGAAGAAGATTTATATGGAAAATAACTTCAAAAGAAATTAAATATTGTCATTTAATACAAAGCCTGCTTGCTGCATGTGCAGCCAAAAATCGGGATAGGACTTGTTTACAGTAAGTAAATCATCAATTATCACTTCCCCTGTGCAAACGGCAGCCATAGCAAAAGCCATAGCTATCCGGTGGTCGTTGTAGGTTTTGACAACATGATTCTTTAAAGGAATAGTAATATAATTTTTGCCAAGTAACAACTGACATTTGCATGCATCAAAATAACTGTTTACACCGAATGGGCGCAGCTCATCAAGCACAGCCTGCAACCTGTCGGATTCCTTAAGCCGAAGGTTCTGCAGTCCGCCGAATCTTGCAGTCTGATTAAGCAAGGCACATGCTACCAATGCTGCAGGAAAAATATCAGGTGTATGGATAAAGTTATACTCCAGCATTTCTGTTTTGCATGGGCATTTTGATATAGTAACACCTTCATTATTAAAAATAGTGGACACACCCACATTTTCGAATAAACTGACAAGTGCGCTATCGCCCTGAAGACTGCTCTTATACAGCCCCTTCAAAGAAATTTCAGCATCCTTTGCCAGCGCAGCCAGCTCGTACCAGTACGAAGCAGCCGACCAGTCGGCTTCGATGGTGATGTCTCTGGGTTTGTAAGATTGCTGCGGTATGGTGTAAACATTATCTGCCTGTTTAACCTCCACACCGAAATACGACATCAGGCTTGCCGTCATATTGAGGTATGGTTTTGAAGCTATTACCGGACTTGTTGTAATGGTAAGGCCTCCAGGGAAAGCAGGTGCACAAAGCATCAAAGCTGAAGCAAACTGACTGCTATGAGAAGTATCAATAAAAACCTCATTTTTACAAATATGGGAGGGCTTAATTATCAGAGGTAAACAACCTTCCTCACCAGTGTACTTAATCTGACAACCCATGTTATTAAGACTATCAACCAGTGCTTTCATAGGGCGCTGCAGCAATCGTGGGCCGCCGGTAACCTTGCAAGTACCTTTTGCTATAAGTGCCAGATAAGCCGTCAGAAAACGGGCCACTGTAGCTGCCTCACCACAGTCGATTAGCAACATTCCATTCTGACTTTCATGCAACTTAATCTGATTCAGCAAGGAATGCAGGAGTTTTGTGTCGCCGGCTTCAGAAAGATTGTTTATAACAAATGGCTCATTGCACAGGGCTTCTATCATCAGCACCCTGTTGCTTAGGCTCTTTGAGGCAGGCAGAGCTATATCGCAACGAATTGAATTTTTATTGAAGCTGACAATAATTTCCTTTTTCAACTGTTAAGGTATTTCAATGTGCTAATGTAAGTATTTTAAAAGCATCATTTTAAAATTTATTAATTTTGGCATCCAACAGCTAAGGCTTCATGAAATTATCCATCGTTATTGTCAACTACAATGTCCGTTTCTTCCTGGAGCAGTGTCTGCTGTCGGTAAATAAGGCGACCACAGGTATTGAAGCGGAAGTCTTTGTGGTGGACAACAATTCCATTGACGGTTCAGCCGCCATGGTCAGGGAGAAATTTCCTTCTGTTAAGTTAATTGAAAACACTGAAAACGCCGGTTTTTCGAAAGCCAACAACCAGGCGATAAGCCAGTGTAGCGGCACCTATATATTGCTGCTGAATCCCGACACCATACTGGAGGACGACACACTCAGGAAGGTGATTGAGTTTGCCGACCAAACCCCTGATGCGGGGGGGATAGGTATCCGGATGCTGGACGGTAAGGGGCGTTTCCTGCCCGAATCGAAGCGCAGCCTGCCCACACCTGCTGTGGCCTTTTGCAAGATCTTCGGGCTATCAGCGCTGTTTCCCCGTTCGCGTACATTCGGCAGGTATCACCTCACCTATCTTAACCCGGACGAAATACACGAAGTGGATGTGTTGTCGGGGGCTTTCATGCTGTTGCGCAAAGACACCCTCGACAAAACAGGCCTGCTCGATGAGACCTTTTTCATGTACGGTGAGGACATTGACCTCTCGTACCGCATAAAGAAAGCCGGTTACAAAAACTATTATTTCCCCCATAGCCGCATCATCCATTACAAGGGAGAAAGCACCAAAAAGAGCAGCGTCAACTATGTATTTGTATTCTACAAAGCCATGGTGATTTTTGCCGGCAAGCATTTCTCACCCTCAAACGCCAGGCTGTTTTCGATTATCATAAACACAGCTATTTATATCAGGGCAGCCCTCGCCATCATAAGCCGTTTTCTGAAAAGTATCTTCCTGCCTGCCCTCGACTTCGCCGTGCTTTTCGCCGGCATACTGGTTATTAAGGAATTCTGGCAGCACACCATGTTCTACGAACATATCGAATACTACCCCACCCTCTTTGTCAGCACAATAGTCCCTTCGTATATCATTATCTGGCTGCTGTCGGTTTTTTTTGCTGGGGGATACGAAAAGCCCGTCAACCTGTTCAAGATAGCGCAGGGTATCGCTATAGGCACCGTGGTAATCCTTGTCATATATGCCCTCTTACCCGAAACGCTGCGGTTTTCGCGCGCTTTGATACTGCTGAGTGCGCTCTGGGCACTCTTTGCCCTGACACTCATCAGGCTTATCCTGCATTTTACAAAATGGAAATCCTACAAGATTGGCACCCGGGCCCTGCGCATGGCCATTATCGGCAGCAGGCAGGAGTGTGAGCGCATTTCGCTTATGTTGGGCAGGTTTTCGAAACACCCTGAGTTTACAGGCTACGTTACCATCGACCCCCCCTCTGTGAGAGACGAAAATGCCATTGGCCACTTCAACCAGCTCAGGGAGGTTATTGACATTTACAACATTAACGAGCTGATATTCTGCTCTAAGGACATTCCTTACGAAAGAATCATCGATAAGATGTCGGAGCTTCAGAACATCGACATCAGTTTTAAGATTGTACCCCCGGAAAGTATTTTTATCATTGGTAGCAACTCCATCGAATCGCCCGACAACTTTTGGGCAATTAATATCAATGCCATCACCAAAAAAGTTAACAGGCGCAAAAAATATATACTGGACAAAATTCTCTCGGCCTTCTTCCTGGTATTCAGTCCCCTGCTGGTGTTGTTTATTGAAAACAAACCGGGCTATTTCAAAAACATTTTTAGTGTGTTAAGTGGCCGCAAGACATGGGTGGGTTATCCCAAACAGGACAGCCATAAGAAACTGCCACAGATAAGAGAAGGGGTACTGGCTCCCGAAATGCTCCACCGGCATGTGGCACTCACACCCGACCTTGTGGAGCAGATACACCTGATGTACGCCCGTAATTATAAAACGCGGAATGACCTGCTTATAATATTGAAAAACATACCTAAGCTTGGGGAAGTAAGGTAAACAGAAAAATATAAATTTTTCTTAAAAATTTTTGGCTTCGCTAAATTTTGAACAATTTAATAATGTATTTAATCTGAATTATTTATCTTTGCATCAATTAGTTAAAAAAAGGAAATTTTATGCTTAAAGAGAAATACGTAAATCCATTTACAGACTTCGGATTTAAAAAGTTATTTGGCGAAGAAGTCAACAAAGACTTATTGATTGACTTTCTTAATAATCTTTTAATTGGAGAACAACAAATCAAAGACCTTACATATTTAAAAAATGAACATCTGAGCTCTTCTGACAGCGAAAGGAAAGTAATATTTGACTTATACTGCGAAAATGAAAGAGGAGAGAAATTTATTGTCGAGTTGCAGAAAGCAAAACAAAATTTCTTTAAGGATAGAAGTGTATATTATTCTACTTTCCCAATACAAGAGCAGGCTAAGCGTGGTAATTGGAATTTTGAATTAAAGGCTGTTTATACCATTGGCATTCTTGACTTTACTTTTGAAGACCACAAAAACGAACCTAAAAGCTTGCTTCATAAAGTTAAATTATCCGACATTGAAAAGAAGACAGTCTTTTACGACAAACTCACATATATTTATTTGGAAATGCCAAAGTTCATTAAGACTGAAGAAGAATTAAAAACAAGCTTTGACAAATGGTTGTTTGTGCTTAAACATTTGCCAGACCTCCAAGACAGACCCAAAGCATTGCAAGAAAGGATTTTTGAAAAAGTTTTTAAAACTGCTGAAATTGCAAAATTCTCTCAAAAAGAACGACAGGAATATGAAAACAGTTTGAAGTATTACAGGGATTTAGTTAATACGGTTGATACAGCAGAACAAGATGGCAGGAAAAAAGAAAAAATTGAAATTGCTAAAAAATGTTTGAAAAAAGGGATGAACATTAATGAAATTATCGAACTAACAGGGCTTTCAAAAGAAGAAATTGAAAAATTAAAATAACACATTCAATTTTTAAATACTTAAAACGAAAGGTTACCCAAAACGAAAAGTAACAAGAAACTGCCACAGATAAGAGAAGGAGTGCTAGCGCCCGAAATGCTCCACCGGCATGTGGCACTCACACCCGACCTTGTGGAGCAGATACAGGATCAAGCGGAAAATCTGAGGGGGATATAATAAT
>JAKIYU010000154.1 GCA_022708385.1 Bacteroidota bacterium
GAGCAACCTCTTTTTTTTATCCATTCATGGATATCAGAAACTCTTCGTTGGTTTGTGTGAATTTCATTTTGCCTTTAAGAAACTCCATGGCCTCAATAGGGTTCATGTCGGCAAGGTGATTGCGCAGAATCCACATACGCTGGAGGATATCCTTATCTACGAGAAGGTCGTCGCGGCGGGTGCTGGAGGCAACAATATCAATAGCAGGATAAATACGTTTGTTCGATAGTTTTCTATCCAATTGCAGTTCCATATTACCGGTGCCTTTAAATTCCTCAAAAATCACTTCATCCATTTTACTTCCTGTTTCGGTAAGGGCAGTTGAAATGATGGTAAGTGAGCCGCCATTTTCAATTTTGCGGGCAGCGCCAAAAAATTTCTTTGGTTTTTGAAGAGCTGTGGCTTCCACTCCACCCGAAAGCACCTTACCGGAAGCAGGTGCTACAGTGTTGTAAGCTCTGGCCAGGCGGGTAATAGAGTCGAGGAGGATAACCACATCATGACCACATTCGACCATGCGTTTGGCTTTTTCAAGAACGATATTGGCTATACGTACATGCCTTTCGGCAGGTTCGTCGAAAGTTGAAGAAATCACTTCGGCATTAACACTGCGGGCCATATCTGTTACTTCTTCAGGTCTTTCGTCGATGAGCAGGATGATCAAATAGACTTCGGGGTGATTGGCGGCGATGGCATTGGCCAGTTCCTTAAGTAAAACCGTTTTACCTGTTTTAGGTTGTGCCACAATTAGTCCGCGCTGGCCTTTGCCTATGGGTGTAAACATGTCAATGATGCGCGTCGAGATGGTGCAATTCTGGTGTCCTGTGATGGTAAATTTTTCGTAAGGAAATAAGGGCGTGAGGTGGTCGAAATGAATTCTGTCGCGTACTTCCTCAGGCCTTTTGCCATTGATAAGTTCTACTTTAATAAGGGGATAGTACTTTTCGCCTTCGCGTGGCGATCTCACTAAACCCTTTACTGTATCACCGGTTTTAAGTCCAAATAGTTTTATTTGTGATTGTGAAACATAAATATCATCGGGCGAATTGAGATAATTATAATCCGATGACCTTAAAAAACCATAATTGTCGGGCATAATTTCGAGCACGCCTTCGCTCGACACCATGGTTTCCATCTCTGTTACTGTATCCTGGGCCGGTTTTTCGAATTTTTTGGGTTTGTTATTGAAATAGATTTCTTTTTGTTTGTAGCGGGGGAGTGTATCTGGCTCGGCTTGTTCGGTCTTTTCTTCTGATTCGGGCTTTTCAGAAATTTCTGTGATAGTTTCAATAATAAGTGGGGTCTCCTGGAGGGCAGCACCGTCGTTTATCTTTATTTCAGCATCAGAAGCCGGCAGTGGATCTGCTACATTATCATCTTCAATGGTAAATAAAAGGTCTTCGTCTTTATTGACAATAATCATTTTTTGATTTTGTTGTGGCGATGAGGCTTCATTATCATTGTTATTGAATTTCCTTTTCTTATCGAATTTCTTTTCCCTTCTGTTCTGAAAGCCAGTTTTGGTATCAGCGGGCTGATTTTCTTTATTATTTAAAAAAGAGGGTTCAATAACGTTTTCGGTTTTAACGGTTGTTGGCATATCGAGGACTGTTTGAGCAGGGATAATCTGCGCCTGCACACTTTCCTTTTCGGGTTCAGCCGGTGAAGCAGTGTATTCTTTTACAGGAAAGGGCTTACGTTTTCTTTTCCGGTGGGCTTTTTTCTCCTGTTTTTCGCTTTCAATGATTTCATCTGTGGGATGGGCTGCCTGATAATCGAGGATATTATAAATCAGGTCTTCTTTTTTTAAACTGTCGTGTTTTCTGATATTAAGCAACTTGGCGATTTCCCTTAATTCAGTTACAACTTTATTTTCAAGTTGTTCCTTATTGTACATAAAAATATAGATATTTGGTTAATATTAGTTTTCTCATGCCATAGAACTATGGTAATAATTTTAACTCAGAAAAATTTTAAATTAAAGTAAAATAATAGTTAAATTGGTGAAATTAAATTCAGAAAGGTTCTACAACGATTTAAATCGTGCGATGAGATGGTACAAAATTATATAATATTTTAATGTGGACAAGTTTTTTTTTATTTTTTTTGAATGGGCACATATTTTTCGGAAAGGTAGAGAAAGATTATGCCTGTTAACATAGAAGCAGATGCAGCCAAATAAATGAAAGTAAATCACTGTTGTCCGATAAAAATTTTGAAAATTGATGAAAAGCATTATTCACACAGGTATTTTGGATATTATTATTCTTAATGGGGTTTGTTTTTGTAAAGCTGTGAATTGCTTTTCAGCAATTTATTTTGCCTCTCATCCTAAAGGATGTAAATTGCTGAAAATCAATTCTTCCTTTAGGATTGAGGCAAAAACAAAAAATTATATTTACATCCTTTAACTATAACTAAAATTTTTATCGGACATTATTGAAAGTAAATCCGTACTTTTCGTAAAGTGCCACACCAATAACGGGAAAAATAAAGTCCCCTGAGGCCTGTAATACTCAAATGTACCGATTGATAGACGCCCGCTTCTTCATTTTTGCAAAAATAAGCCGAGCCAATACTCCACGACAATGACATGGTCGCTGCAAAAAAAGCGTGAAATATAACTGCAATAATAAGCAGGTAATACAATTTCAAGTCGAATAAGATGAAATAAGCCGGAAAATATTCCGTAATCATTACAAAAATGATGTAAAAAAGTAAAGATGCTATAGATATAATTGAAAAGCGCCTCTGGTCAATTTTGCTAATCAGTTTTCCGAAATAAGGCAAAATGAGAATTGCAAGGATGTTGTAAACATTTTTGTAGAATGCGACACTTGAATAGTTAAGGTGCAGCACCACGTCATAAAATATGGTAACTACAATAAAAGTGCTCATATATCCGAAACCTAAAACACAAGGCTTATCTGAAAATCCCGGAATGCCCTGTTGCTGACTAATGTTTCTTTTAGAGTGTTCTTAACGTTGGATAATAATGCAAAATGTTTCTTTACGGTGAAGCCGTTATCATCAATTCGTGTCAGTAAAAATATTGAAAATATAGCCAAAAGGCCGGAAGCGGGATAGACATACCTGAACGCAAAGTTGTCGTAATCGAGAAGAAGACCGAAGAAAAATGTAACAACAAGCATCACCACCTTGTTTAATGAGGTAGCTACACTGTAATATTTCCCGAAATGCTGATGTTTGTAATCATTTTTTAGCATCAGGTTAAGCGAGGGCAATACAATGGGTGAAGCCAGGTAATACATAAAAAAGGTGAAAAGGAAATAATAATTGTAAAGTGTATTGCCTACGCAGGGTTTGAGAAACAGAAGTAGGATTAATGGGATACGTGTCAACACAGCAAGGAGTTTCAGGAATTTCTTTTTATCTCTGAAACTTTCAATAATTTCGTTTGTTATTACGGCGATTATCAAAACAACCACACTAAACTGAAACAGGACACTTAACTGATAATTACTGCCTTTTAAACTTTTAATAAAAACAAACTCATTAAGCACGAAAACACCCGATAAAAACCCTTCTATCAACGAATAAGCCAGATGGATATTGAATGTTTTCTGCTCTTCAGGGAAAGCTGTGGTAAGTCCTTTTCTGAAAATGTTTTTAATAATAATGTTGATTTAAGGTAACATGATTAATTTTGTGATGCAAAAATAATTCTAATACAGTAACACATGGCAGAAATTGTTTTTGATGACAATTTTTTTATGGCAGAGGCGCTGAAAGAGGCGCAAAAGGCTTATGACAAGGGAGAAGTGCCGGTAGGTGCAATTGTTGTCAATGACAATATTATAATAGCAAGAGCAGGAAACACCACTGAAGAGCTGCTAGATGTAACTGCCCATGCGGAAATACTGGCTTATACTTCTGCCGCATCGTATATGGGAGCAAAATATCTTACGGAATGCACCTTGTATGTAACACTTGAGCCCTGTGTTATGTGTGCGGGAGCCCTTTACTGGGCGCAGCTTAAACGGCTGGTTTTTGGAGCCTCCGACACAACAAGGGGATTTACCTTGATAAAGCAGCCTCTTTTACATCCTTCAACACAGATAACAAAAGGTGTAATGCAGAATGAATGTGAAAATCTTATTAAAAACTTTTTTCTCAATAAGAGGCTGTAATATATTTCTGGTTTATCTCTGTTCAAAAACTACATTTATTTTCTGGCTTAATATCAATTCTTTAGTATTAATATACTTTTTTATCAACTACATCCCGAAAGAAGTTCAGGACAAGCTTCAAGTAACAAAAAAGTCACCGTGAAGGAAAATTTGCTGCATGTTACGCTCCATTTTAAACCTTAGTTCCCAAGGGTACAGGTGCAAAAAATTATTATTTAAACAATCTGGCTACCAAATCTCCGCGTTTGATTTTTAAAAGAATGTTTTTTAAAACCTCTTGATTTTCTCTTTTGTAAAAGAAGAAGAATTTTTTCTGGTTTTCTTTCTCAATAAGGCTTTTGGGTATATACAATTTTTCTTTAGTATAAGGATTTAATCCTGTATAAAACATTACAGACGATAAAGTCATGGGTGTGGGTGTAAAATCCTGAACGGGTTCGCAGAATATTTTATTTTGTCTTACCGTAATAGCCAGTTCAGCCATATCTGTATAGGTTGTACCGGGATGACCGGAGATGAAATAGGGCACCAGTTGCAGGTTGAGATTATATTTATCGTTTATGGCGTCAAATTTCTTTTTGAAAGCCAAAAAGATATTAAAGGAAGGTTTTCTCATATTACTTAGCACACTATCCGAAGTATGTTCGGGGGCTACTTTAAGCCTGCCCGACACAAAATGACGGAGCAGCAGTTCAACATAAGCATCCAGACCTTTTCCTGAGGCCTCTTCCCTATTTTTTGCATGGAACAGGTCGTATCTTATACCACTGCCAATGGTAATTTTTTTAATGCCCTTAACCTTTAAGGCATTCTGATACAAAGAAACAAGGCTTTTATGGCTGTTGTCCATGTTTTTACATAATGCAGGATAAATACAAGATGGGCGGGTGCATTTATCGCAAAGTTTTTTATCGAGCGGTTTCATTTTATACATATTGGCAGTAGGGCCTCCCAGGTCGGTGATATGTCCTTTAAAATCTTTGCCTGAGGAAATGGTATTTAATTCGTTCAATACCGAGGCTTCCGAGCGGCTTGCAATAAATTTGCTCTGGTGGGCTGCCAGCGTACAGAAACTGCAACCACCAAAACATCCCCTGTGAATGGTAACCGAGTCTTTTATCATTTCGAAGGCGGGAATATTTTTCCTGTACCTGAAATGAGGCTTTCGGGTAAACGGCAAATTGTATATATTGTCGAGTTCCGATTCGGTCATTGCTTTAGCAGGAGGATTTACAACAAGCATACGGTCAAATACCTGTTGAACAATTACAGCGGGAGACGTTCTGTTAAACTCTTTCTCGGCCAGTACAAATGCGTGTGCAAAACTTTCTTTGTTTTTCAGACACATTTGATGTGATGGGAGTTCCAGAATATTTTCAGAGGTAAAATTTTTATCTGCAGCATCTATCAAAAAAGCAACCTGGTTGCATTTTTTTATTTCGTCAAGAGGTTTTTTATGAATAAACACAGATGCTATATCCTTCAAAGGTTTTTCAGCCATACCATAAATCAGGAAGTCGGCACCGCTTTCGTAAAGTATGGAAGGCTTTAGCGTGTCGCTCCAATAATCGTAGTGGGAGAAGCGTCTGAGAGAGGCTTCGATACCACCAATAATTACAGGAGTATCGGGAAAAAGTTGTTTAATTATTTTAGTGTAAACAACGGTGGCATAGTCGGGTCGCTGGCCGGCGAGGCCCCCTGGGGTGTAAGCATCGTCGGAGCGCAAACGTTTTTGCGGCGTATAATGATTCAGCATAGAATCCATGTTTCCGGCGCTGACAGCGAAGAAAAAATTGGGTTTGCCCATTTTTCGGAAATCACGCAAATCGTCCCTCCAGTTAGGTTGCGGCACTAAAGCTACCTTTAGGCCAAGGCTTTCGAGGTATCTGCCAATAATTGCAGGGCCAAAAGAGGGATGATCAATATAAGCATCGCCACTGAAAAGCACTACATCAACAGAATCCCAGCCAAGCGCTACAATTTCTTTGACAGTTGTGGGTAAAAACCTTGCAGCCTGCATAGTGAAACGTAAAAAACATTTTTTACAAATTTAATTAAAATATTATTGTGCATTTTTTACTATTTTTGATTTTTATATTTTCAAACACTGTTGTCCGATAAAAATTTTGAAAATTGATGAAAAGCATTATTGATAAAGGTTTTTGGATAAATATTGTTCTTAAGGGGTCTGTTTTCAAAATATTTATTTGCTTTTCAGCA
>JAKIYU010000155.1 GCA_022708385.1 Bacteroidota bacterium
AATTCCGTCCAGCCAATCCTGTGTTGTATTCTGGCAAACAAGCCCGTTGCTTTTATTAATAAGCTCAGGTATGGCGCCTCTGTTTGAAGCAAGCACAGGAAGCCCGCATCTGAGTGCTTCAGCTATAACAACGGAAAAAGTCTCCATTTCTGAACAATGCAATAAAAAATGAGATTTATGCAAAATTTCTGCAATCTTATCCTTTGCCAGCACCCCGTGATATTCAATCCTGAAATTACCTGTATCCTCTTTGAGTGGTATTTCACTTAACAGTTTACCATCGCCAACCAGATTAAAAACGATTGGTTTATCCGAAATTTTACTGAATTCTTTTAATGCCTGATATAAAAGCAATGGATTTTTGGGTGCAATCCACCTTGCTACTGCCGTAAAAACCCAGCATGAATCGTCGGCATCATGCTTATAATAATAGACCTCGGATACAATATTGGGTATTACTCTTAATAGAGTTTTATCCTTTATATATTTCGAAATTGATTCACCTAAAAACTGTGATACAGTAACAATGTAACTTGCTTGATTATAAGATTTTAAAGCTGCTCTCAGGAAAGGAGTCCTTTTAAAAAACGGTGCAACCTCCGACCAGTGTTCAGTTATAAGGTATGGCTTAGCGGTTTTTTGTGAAATATATCTTGATATACACCCTGCAGGATGTATTACATGGGCATGAATAACATCCGGCTTGAAATTGTGAAAAACCTGTTTCTTTAAAAATTGGTAGGACCAAAAGTTAAGCAAAGGATTCAGAAAATACAAAAACTTCCAGAAAATTGAACAAATGGTTAATCTGTAAACTGTAAACCCTGTTATATCATTGATAAGTGTTTTTTTAAATTTTAACAATCCCCCCCCCTTAAAATCAAGCACAAAAACCGCTACAGTATTTCCCGAAAGATGCAGTGCCGCTGCATATTCTCTTACAAAAATGCCCATGTGTGGCTCTTTCTCGGAAGGGTACCATGAAGTAACAAACAAAATTTTTTTCATTTTTCCTGTCATCGGCAATAAACAAAATTAATCCTATTCAACGATATACCAAAAAAAAGATAAAAAAAAGGATAAAAATGATTTATTTTGCATTAAAAAAAATGAGAAACTTACTGCTTAATTTTTTTCGTTGGTATTTTTCTGAGTTTCCTGTCCGTAAGGGAAAAATTCCCGTTTTAAATACAATTTCAAAACTGGGCCTAACGAAAAATGTTAAAAAAGAAAGCCTATTTGATACTGACATTAAAATTAACCTCGACCTTGAAGACTGGATACAGAAACAGATATTTTTTTTTGGTCATTACGAAGTTGAAAAGGAAGAAACCCGTTTTTGGAAATCCCTTGTTAAAGAAAACGACATCATACTTGATATAGGCGCTAATATTGGTTACTATTCTCTGATGGCTTCCAAAAGAATAAAAGGAGGCAAAATATACGCTTTCGAACCGGTTAATCAAACCTATGCCAAACTCATTAAAAATATTGAACTGAATAATTTTCAGAATATAGTACCTGTAAACAAAGCTGTATCAAATAAAGAAGATACTATTGAAATATATGTTGCCAACAATAAAAACACAGGTACTTCAAGCATTACCAACCACATTCATTTTTGTGGTGAGAAACAAAAAGCAGTTGCTATCACCATCGATTCTTTTGTCAATGAAAACAAACTGCCAAAGATCGATTTAATTAAAATTGATGTTGAAGGAGCTGAATCGCTTGTTATTGAAGGCATGCAAGAATCGCTTGCCAAATTCAATCCCTATATTCTTATTGAGCTTATCGATGAAAGACTTAAAGCGGCAGGTAGCTCACTTATTCAAATATATGACTTCCTCGAAAAAATCGGTTATAAACCATTTCAAATAAATAATGACCTTAAGCTGGCGCCTGCTGCCAAGTATAAAGAAGGCAGCCTTATTATTTTTAAAAAAAGCTGATTTCCCTTACTTCCTTTCAATCAAATTATTCTCTTTAAAATATCTGAAAAGTATATCGGCTATTTCTTCAGATGCTTTAGCTGTAAAATGAACATCATCTGTAAAATGCAGGGTATCAGGTGCAATCAGGGATTCTGCATCAATGAATAAAGCCCCCTCATTAAGGGCTGTTACTTCAGCAATATTATTGAAATATCGCATGGCACGGCCCATTGAGATAATGGATGCAAGGCGCCGGCCATAGGGTTTATAATTGTTTTCTGACTGGTGGTAGCAGAATTCCTTAGAAAACCACAACAGGGATTTTTCTTTTTCGGTCATATTTTCCTTATAAAAAAAAGGTTCAGACATGACGATAACCTGCACACTGTCGGCTATAAGCTGCCTAAGCAATAAGGTATAATAGTACCTGAAACTTCTGGCTGATGTAAAACAGGATCTGTCGTAATCAATAGCCGTATCAGTAACCCCGAGAATGTTAACATGATAAAAACAATCGATTTTCTGCAGCAGTTGCTCAGGATAAGTTCTTTCGGGCATAGCGGCGTGGGCGCTGGGTCCGTAAAAATGAGAATAATCGAAGCGAAAGGCATCCGAAGCAATATTAAGCGGTGTGAAGGTTCGCACCACATCGTTAATGGCGTGCATGGTAACCACTATGTCCGCATCGAAAGGTTTGTAATATTGTGTATAAGCTGTAAGGGAGTGCCGTGTGGTAAACCAGTCCATACCGGCATTAAGCACGGTTATTTTTTTTTCGGGACAGTATGCCTTCAGTTTTTGAGCCAGCAGAGTCGGAAAACGTGCTCCTTCGGGAAGACCTGAACAGCGTGTGGTGGAGCCGCCCAGAAAAAGAATCCGCACTTCATTTTCAGCTTTGGGCACTAAAAGCACTTCGGACAGAACGGGCCGAATCTGCAGGAAGGGGTCAAAATACCTGTATTTCTCCCTGTATGATATAGTCTTTACAAAAATAAAAAACACAAACAAGTAAAAACAGCTTAGCAACAGGTACAAAACATAGAAGCGTCCCCATTTACGATACAATTGCAGCAATAACAAAGGCAAAACAAACAAGGGCAGAAAAAAAAGTGAATACAACACAAAGCCCCCTGTAAACATGCCCGAAAATGTGTTTCTGAAAAGAACAGTCAGGAAATAAACATACAATGCCGATGACAAACAAAGCATGATATAAAATGGAAACACAGAGGAACGTTTCTGACTATCAGTGCTTTTCACAAATTTTCCCTTATTAATTGAATATGCAAACTTAACTAAAAATTAATGAATGGGTTACAGATATAGTTAACATTAAATTAATAAAACCATAACTAAAACTTAAACAGCAGATAATATTAAAGTAACATGCACTATTTTATTTTGTAAATAAAAAACTATGGCAAAAAAATTATTTATCGTTATAATTTTAACCTTATTCACTGTCGGTTTGGGTATGGCCCAGTATTGTGAATTGTCAGGACTGGTTATTGATGCACAGACTGGTGAGACTCTGCCCGGCGCAAGTGTTTATATCAAAGGGACTACCATGGGTTCCTCCACTGACCTTGACGGACGTTTCTGCATTAAAAACCTGCCGGCAGGCAAATACGACATTATGGCCCAGTATATTTCCTATGCCACAAAATGTATTACAGGTGTGGAAATTGCCCCACGCCAGGTAAAAACTATTAAAATTGCCCTTGAACAAACTACCTCTGAACTAAAAGAAGTGGTAATACAATCCACAGCACAGAAGGAATCCATGACCTCAATGCTGATACTTCAAAAAAACAGCGTAAGTGTTTCGGACGGCATCAGTGCCGATGTAATTAAAAAAACACCCGACAAAAACACTTCGGATGTGCTTAAAAGAATCAGCGGCACCACCATTCAGGAAAACAAATTTGTGGTCGTACGCGGGCTCAACGACAGGTACAATGCGGCATTTATAAATGATGCTCCGCTACCAAGTTCCGAAGCCGACCGCAAAGCATTCTCCTTCGACATTTTTCCAACACAGTTCATCGACAATGTGACCATAATTAAAACAGCAACCCCCAATATAACCGGCGACTTTTCGGGTGGTGTGGTGATGATAAACACGCGTTCTGTACCCGACGAAAACAGCCGCAGCATCAGCCTTTCATGCAGTCACAACAGCCAGTCAACATTAAAACCGTTTTACACATACAGCGGTGGCAAACTCGACTTTCTGGGTATAGACGATGGCAGCAGGAGCCTTCCCGCAGGCATACCTTCTACCAGAGAATACAGGGATTACAACTCAGCACAACAGGCCGATGCCGCTAAACTAATGCCTAACAACTGGGCGCTTATTCGACAGAATGCTGCCATGCCCAACACATCGTTGCAATATACTGTTGCCAAGAACAATAAAATCGGCGGCAACGATTTTGGAAGTCTTTTCGGTATTACCTATATCAATGACCACAAAATATCATTTTCAAAAAGAGGGGAATACGAAGAATCGGGTAACGGGATCCCTTTGCAAACTATACAGTCGAATGACACAGCTTACAGTAATAATATTGTCACAGGGCTACTGGCCAATTTTTCGTACAATGCAGGTAAATTCGGCAAACTGAGTTTCAAAAACCAGCTCAACATCAACACCGAGGATAAAGTGGTTATAAGAAGCGGTATCCGTGATTTTTCACAGGACATACAAACCCTCGAAAAAGGCTCCCTGAGAAGCTTCACCGAAAACAAACTTTACTCAGGCCAACTTTCTGGTGAACACTTTATAGGTAAAAACAACATACGTATCAAATGGATGGGTAGTTACAGCAATATCAACCGCAGCATTCCCAATCTCAGGCGTATGATTTATACAAAGGCACACGACATTAACCAAAACGACAGAGGCGCAGATGATGACTATATGGCTGCTATTGCCCCCAGCGGCACTTCCCCCTCTATGGGAGGCAATATGTTTTTCTCTCAAAATAACGAAAAAACATATAATGCAAGGACAGATATATCAAAGTCGCTCAAAATACTAAGTAAATTGTCAGAGTTTAAAGCCGGATATTATTACCAGCAACGTCACAGGGTTTTCAGCTCACGGCAGTTTGGATTTTCGAGATATAACAAGGGCAACAGGATTGTTTTTGATAAAGACCTACTGTCACTACCCGAAAACCAGATATTCAATCCCGAAAACCTAGGGGAGATTTCTCCCTATATCCCTGCAGAAGGGGGTAATCCTGCAGTAAAAGGTGTGGGAGGTTTTAAACTTGAGGAAGTCACAAAGCTTAACGACTCCTATGTTGCCAACGCTTACCTCAATGCCGGCTACCTTATGTCCGATAACAGGCTGGGCAAAAAATTTAGAGTGATATGGGGGATGCGCATGGAAAACTACAGGCAGACCCTTGAATCGTTTGAAGATGACGGCGACACGGTATCACTTAATAATACAGTTCTTGACATACTGCCTTCGGTCAATGCCATTTATGCACTCAATGATAAAAGCAACATACGCCTTTCGTTTGCTCAGACGGTTTCACGTCCGGAGTTCAGAGAACTTGCTCCATTTGGGTTTTTCGATTATACCACACTGTACTCGGTAAGGGGAAACCCCGACCTAAAAAGAGCCACTGTTAAAAATTTTGATATCCGTTACGAAACTTATCCTACCGGGGGGCAAGTGGTTTCAGTATCGTTGTTTTACAAGAATTTTACCGATGCTATCGAACAGGTTAACCGCGCCGATGTTCCCCGTGAACTTTGCTACCAGAATGTAGCCCACGTGATGAATGCAGGTATTGAACTGGAATACAGGCTAAACCTTGCAACAGTTCTCAACAACTCTGATAAGGATTTTCTGAACCAAACAACAGTTTTTTCAAACGTGGCTTTCATAAAATCGGAAGTGGACACGCGCGAAATTCAGGGCGCCATCAGCAACTCCAGGCCTTTGCAGGGGCAATCACCCTATGTGCTAAATGCTGGTGTACAGTATTACGACCGTGACAAAGGTTGGGGTACCAGCCTCGTATTTAACCAGACAGGGCGCCGTATAGCTATAGTTGGCAACCTGCAGGAACCCGACACATGGGAAAACCCCTCTCCCATCCTCGATTTTCAGTTAAGCAAAAGCCTGGGACGCTTCGATATTAAAATCAATTTCAAAGACCTGCTGGCGAGCAAATCCATATTCTATCAGGATTTAAATAACAATAAAAAATTCGACAGGGACAGCGACAACCTCATGGCCGAAACCTCCTACGGACGCAGTGTCAGCATCGGAATTAATTACAAGATTAATAAATAGTTTAAAAAGAAGAAATATTTAAATTTTAA
>JAKIYU010000156.1 GCA_022708385.1 Bacteroidota bacterium
GCTGCCTATGAAATAAATAAAGCTTACAGGCTACTTACCAAAAACAAAGAAGAATATCCGGGATTTGTTCCCAACTTAAAGAGCCTTGGTGTGCTTCATGCCGTAATCGGTTCTATACCCGATAATTTTAAATGGATTACCGGAATAATAGGTGCTCAGGGCACAATAAAAGAAGGCTTAAATGAATTGTCCATAGTGCTGAAAGCCTCGTTGAAAAATAAGGAGTACGAACATCTGACCGCTGAGGCATTGTATTATATAGCCAGTATATGCATAAATTTAAAAAACGATAAAAGGGATGTTATGTCCATTATTAGTTTTGTTGAATCTAACGACAACACTATGCATTTAACCTCGAGCAGTGCTTTGGTAAATTTTGGCGTAGCCAATTTGTACATTCGTACAAAGCACAATAACGACAAAGGGATAGAAATAATGGAAGCCTTCAAGCCCTGTGCACATTGTTTCCCTTTCAATTACAGGCACTATGCCCTGGGTTTATCGAAGTTAAACAGGCTCGATTCTGATGCAACCAACTGTTTTAATACTTTTTTGCAAGAAACCAAAGGTATAAATTTCATTAAGTCGGCTTATCAAAAACTGGCATGGCAATGTATTTTAAATAACGATACACTGGGTTATTTATCAAACATGCAAAAGGTTAAAGTAAAGGGCACTGCCAGGACAGAAGATGATGAACAAGCCCTTACGGAAGCCAAAATTGGTATTATTCCCAATGTTCATTTATTGAAAGCACGTTTGCTTTTTGATGGGGGTTATTATCGTGAAGCACTTGCTGCATTAGATAGCGCCGGCAGTTTAATAAACGACACAAATAAGCAACTTGAGTTAGAGTATTATTACCGAAAAGCGCGCATACATCACGATAATGGCGACACTTCGCTAGCAGTAACCAACTATTTAAAAACCATTGAACAGGGTAAAAACGAAACGTATTATTATGCTGCCAATGCATCTCTGCAACTGGGCTATATATACGAAATCCGCAAGGACACAACAATGGCAGTTAAACATTATGAAAACTCCCTAAAAATGAAAAACACCGATTACCGCTACAGTATCTCACAAAAAGCAAAAGCTGGGTTAAACAGGTTAAAAAAGTAAGGATATTTTTTATTTGGTGGCTTTTAATACAATTAAATTATTTTATACTTTTGCCCCATATTTATATTAAACCTATTTAAACTTTATGGCAACAACAGCAGATATACGCAACGGTTTGTGCATTGAACTTAACGGTGAATTATATTCTATTGTTGAATTTCAACATGTAAAACCAGGCAAAGGAGCCGCATTTGTAAGAACTAAGCTCAAAAACCTTCGTACCGGCAGGGTCATTCCCAACACCTTCAACTCAGGGGTTAAAATCGACATTGCCCGTGTTGAAAGACGCCCGTATCAGTTTTTATATAAAGACCCTTCGGGATACAACTTCATGCATACTGAAACTTTTGAGCAGATAACTATAGAAGAAACCCTGATAAATGCACCTCAATTTTTAAAAGAGGGACAGGGTGTTGAAGTTCTCTTTCATGCCGACACCGAAACCCCATTAACATGCGAGCTACCTGCTTTTGTTGTTCTTGAAATTACCTATGCAGAACCTGGTGTAAAGGGCGATACCGCAACAAACACACTGCGCCCGGCCACTGTTGAAACAGGCGCTACTGTAAACATACCTCTTTTTGTAAATTCTGGAGAGAAAATTAAGGTAGATACCCGTACCGGCGAGTACTCTGAAAGAGTAAAATAATTATTATTTTGTATGAAATTAAATCCAACAACCACCCTAAAAGAGGTTTGTGCTTTTATTGGTGCTGAATATGAAGGAAACCCTGATTTTATTATCAGTGGCATTAACGAAATTCACAAAGTGAAATCTGGCGATTTAACCTATGTTGACCACCCCAAATATTACAACAAAGCCCTTCATTCGAAAGCTACCACAATTATAATAAATAAAAAAGTCGAATGCCCGCAGGGGAAAGCCCTGATTTTTACCGACAAACCGTTTGAAGCCTATATTGCATTGGTTAATAAATACAGGCCATTCGAAAGCTGCCCTGTATCTGTAAGTCCTAAGGCAAAAATCGGAGAAGGCACCATAATACAACCGGGGGCTTTTATTGGCAATTATGTTACCATAGGTAATAACTGTATAATTCATTCCAATGTGAGCATCTACGACCATTGTATTATAGGCAATAATGTAGTTATAGGCGCTAATACTGTTATAGGCGGCGATGCCTACTATTTTAAAAAGCAAGCCGACGGACATTACGACAAGATGGTATCATGCGGCAGGGTAATTATTGATGACCATGTGGAAATTGGCTGTTTGTGTACAATAGATAAAGGCGTGTCGGGCGATACTACTGTAGGGCGTGGCACCAAGTTCGACAACCATGTTCAAATAGGTCACGACACTGTAATCGGTAAAAACTGCCTCATAGGCAACGGTGTTATGATAGCCGGAGTCAGTACTGTCGAGGACGACGTCATTCTTTGGGCCGGTGTGGTCGTTCAGAAAGACCTGGTTATTGGCAAGGGTGCTGTTTTGCTGGCATTATCGGCAGTTGATAAAGATGTGCCCCCTTATAAAACTTACTGGGGTATTCCTGCCGACAATAAAATTAAGAAATGGCGAGAGATGGCTCTAATACGCAAATTACCTGAAATCTACAATAAATTATACAATCAGGATTAGCTGTATAACCTCCCCTGCCAAGTTTCTCTCTGCTGCATTCTCTTTTCTATCATCTGTATCAATTGGTCGTTGCGGATAAAACCCCATGTTTTATCTGCCATTATTGAAGGGCCAGCCAGGTAACGAGGTGGCATCTCCCCTGCAAAACGGTCTATAACTATGGCGGGGTTTAATCGTTCAACAAAATCAATAACAAACTCAATATATTCTTCTCTTGAAAAATTATAAAAAATTTCTGGTTGCTGTTGGTACAGGGTTTCCATTTTTGTTCCTTTAACCACCTGAAACTGGTGCATTTTAATGGAGTGTAAAGGCAAGGAAGATATAATATCTGTTTGAGCCAGCATATTTTCGCGGGTATCGCCCGGCAGCCCAAAAATAAGATGAATCCCCGCTTTTATACCTAATGTAGCACATATTTTGAGAGCATCGGCACTTTGCTTAAATGTATGACCTCTGTTTATGCTTTTCAAAATAGCATCATTGCAAGATTCAACGCCAAACTCAAGGAGAATGAAATACTCACGCGACAGGTCGGCCAGCAAACCAGCTGTTTCATCATCGAGGCAATCTGGTCTTGTACCTATGATTAAACCCACAACACCGGGAAAATTAAGTGCTTCGTTGTATAGTTTTTCAAGCTCTTTTACAGGTTTATATGTATTGGTATAGGCCTGGAAATAAGGCAGGTATTTATGTGCTTTTTTGTACCTGACATTAAGAAAATCAATGCCGGCCTTCAGCTGTTCGGTAATTGTAAGAACCGGATTACAATAAGAAGGGTTAAAAGCATCGTTGTTACAATACAGGCAACCCTCGGTGCTTAATGTACCATCCCTGTTAGGACATGTAAACCCTGCATCAACAGCAACTTTCTGAAGTCTCTGCCCAAAGACTTTCACACAATAATTAGGAAATGCATTAAACCGTCTGTTATGTCCCCAGGGATACATTTTTGCAAATTATTGAACGGTATAAGTTCTTTTCACAACGGAACTGGCGCCAAAAAAACCTAGAGCGCCTCCACTCACATTGGTATAAACCGTACCGGGTGAAACGTCGAAGAGCCCTCCCCTCCATACAGTTTCGAGAAGCAACGACCTTCTGAATTCGGCATGTTCAGGGCTTAAGGAGTATTTGGTCTGTAATACCGAGGCGCCTTTGGGGAAACGGAGCGTTTGTTTATCGGGAGCAAACACTTCGCTTACGTCGAGTGTTTTCAGGTCATAGTAAAAAACTTTTGCTTTACATGAAGCTCCGGTTGAATCGTTGCAAGCAGGTAAAGAAGACCAGTCGATATCGAGCACCCACATTGCCGGTTCGGTGCTATAGAAAGTACTTGCAGGGGAAACAATTTCGTAAAGGCTATCGTTGGTATCAACCAGTTTAAAATTGGCACGTTGGGTATTGCTAACGGGAATCATATTGTCGGTAGCTGTATAACGCACCCCGTCAATAAAGGCGTTTAAGGTGACAGGTGCATCTACAACACCAATAAAAGCCTGTTCGGATATATATGTTCCCGGGTTTGTAGTATCCTGAGCAAACGCAAATGTGTTTCCTGCAAGGTTCACATTCACGGAGGCACTTGTTACGGGTATTGCCGGCGCATTAGGCTGGCTCCGCACATAACTCAGCACAACTATCTGTTTCACATTTTCATTAGTAATGATGCCTTCCACAACAGGAATTAGCGCAGTCTGTTCGTTGTATTGCCAATCGAAAGCTTTTTCGCATGCGCAAAGCATGAAAACAAGAGCCAAATATATTAATACATTTTGTATTTTCATTTCAGAATTTGAAATTATATTTTACACTGGGTATTATACCGATTAGAATTATCTGTGATGTGGACAGGAAGTTGTCGTAGGCATAGTTTGATGGCACTGTAAAGTTACCATTTTCATCCACAATTTTATTAAAGTTAATAAAAACGGGGTTTTTGTGGTTGGTAATATTAACTACCGAAAAAGTCAGGTAGTGTTCCCAGCGGTTTCCAGGTTTATTCAAAGTTCTCTGAAACGACACATCCCACCTAAAGTAATCGGGCATACGTGCATTATTTTTTAATGAATATACAGGTACTTTATAGCCCATATAGTTATAATAACCGGTTGGTGGGCTGTAAGGCATACCTGCGGCATAAATAACACCCGATGTAAGCAACCATTTGTAATTTGGCTGATACTGCACAAAGAGCGAAAAATCGTACGGACGATCACTGTATGCAGGATAGGGTTTATTGTTATTAACGCCATCGGTTTTTCTAAGTGCCCTGCAATAGGCATAACCCACATTGCCCTGCCATTTGACAAAATCTTTTTTAAGAGTAATTTCAGAGCCATAGGCATGTGTACTTCCAAACCGAAGCTCTTTTTCGATAAATGGATTCAGAAGCAAATTCGACTGGTTGTTATAATCAAACTGGTGCTGCATATACTTATAAAAAAGTTCAACACTCAGATTTAAGGAATTATTAAAGAGACCTGTAAAATATCCCATTGAAAACTGATCAGAGGATTGTGGTTTTACAATGGGCGTACTTGGGTGCCACACTTCGATTGAAGTAAACGGACTTATAGAGTTGGATAAAATCTGGAAGTACTGGTGCGCCCTGAAATAATTAAATTTAAGAGAATTTTTACTATCAATAAGGTATGTACAAGACACCGAAGGTTCAGCCCTGAAATAACGGTTAAAAGCGCCCTTTCCTTTTTCTACAATGGTATCGGTTATATCGTAAGCTTCGTTTAAAGCATACCATTTGGCCGGACCTTTATTCGAAAAGAGAGATGTCCTCAATCCACAACGCAATGTAATTCTTTTATTCAGCACAAGGTTAGCACTGTAATAAAGGTGCGAATCTCCTGTTTCCATTTCATCAATCTGGGGCACATATTCGGGCGACAGATAATTGTTACTGAGAATCATGCCTGGCTTTATCTGATACCTGCTTAAGTTCATGCCGAAGTAGTGTGTCAATGAGGGGTTCTGAAAGTAAATAAAATCGCTCTTAAAACCCTGGGATGCAATACCCGAATACCAACGTGTTTTGCTGTTAAAGGCTGTAAAGAAATTATAATTGTAATTACTCAGGTAAAGGGTTGTGTTTGAAAATAATTTAAGGCCGTAAGTTCGATTCCAGCGCAAAGAAGAGAGGTTATTTCCCCAGTTAATACCTTGTTTGTCGCCATTCCATTTTTTTGCAAAAAAATCGTCGCGACCGCTATAGAACGAGAACAGGAGCCTGTTTTTGTCGTTGATACTGAAGTTGAATTTGGCATTAAGGTCGCTGAATTGAAAATCGCTTACATTGGCGTTGGCTTTCTGAATGAGTTTTTCGATATGCGACTTTCTGTAAGATATAAAAAAAGAGCTTTTCTTTTTAAACAGGGGGCCTTCGACCGACAAGCGTGATGTAATCAGGCCAAGTTCACCGGCCATAGAAAAGCGGTTGGTATTGCCTTCTTTTGTTTTAACCTCAAGTATCGATGACAGTTTTCCGCCCACATAAGCAGGGAAGTCGCTCTTATACAA
>JAKIYU010000157.1 GCA_022708385.1 Bacteroidota bacterium
GGAGCAAATACTGACATTCTCTGTAAAATTATATTTCGGATAGACAGTTAGGTTTAATTTATAAACACTGTCGCAACCATTTTCCGAATAAAAGGGATTATAGAAAGTACCCTGAGTAGTGTAGGAGTTGTTACGCCACAAATAGGCTTGTCCCTGGCATATACTAGCATTTGTTTCGAAAAGGTAAACGGGGTAATTGTTTAATATAAGCCGGTAAACTGTATCGCAAGCACCCGGAACATTAACTGTATCATAATAAGTACCCGGAAGAGTATATTGATGGTTACGCCATAACACACTGCTGCCGCTACATACTGTTTGCTGCTCGCTTATCAGATAAATAGTATCCACAGAAAGTATAAGGGTATATACACTATCGCAACCATGAGCAGTCAAATAGCTTTCGTTGTATGTCCCTGTCGTGTTATAAAGATTGTTGCGCCAGTAATAACTTCCTCCTGTACATATCTGCATATCTTCGACAAAATGAAATGCCGGAAAACTGAAAAGATTAAGCATGTAAATACTATCGCAACCATTATGAGCCGTCAGACTATCGTAGTAAATACCATGAGAGTTATAGTAATGTCCACGCCAGAAGTATATATCACCTTCACATATCGTATCATAGGTTGTAAATAAGAAGGAAGGTTTAACAAAAAGATGAAGTACATAATTGCTGTCGCATCCCCCGGAAATTTGGTGATTGTCGTAATAAACTCCTGACGAGGTGTACGACTGGTTATGCCAGATATAAGCTGTTCCCTGGCAAATTGTATCGTAAGTAGTATAATGATAATCCGGATACACCATAAGGTTAAGGGTATATGCGCTGTCGCATCCAGATTGAGTCTGGTAAGAATCGCTATAGGTTCCTGTTGAATTATAATACTGTCCGTGCCATAAATAGGAGGTTCCTGAACACACCTGAGCATTCGTGGTAAAATTATAGGTAGGTTTGACATATAATATCAGGATATACACACTATCGCAACCTGCTGTGGTTAAAAGACTATCAAAGAAAATTCCTTCTGATTCATAATTGTTACCACGCCATAAAAAAGTATCTCCCTGGCATATATTGATGATATCGTAGAATTCATATCTTGGATTTTTAGAAAGATGAAGAACAAATACGCTATCGCATCCTTGTTGGGTCAACAGGCTGTCGTAATAGGTACCGGCATTAAAATACTGATGCCCGCGCCAGGTATAATCTTCGTATTGACAAACTGAGATATTATCCTCAAAAAGATATGACGGTTTAAAGTTCAGTTGCAGTTGCTAAACACTATCGCAACCAAGAACTGTAGTAAGGCTGTCCCAATAATACCCGGCCTGATAGCAAGCCTGTCCGCGCCAGTAGAAAGTATCACCGGAACAAATCAGCATTTGTTCTTCAAACAGGTATGACTGATTGAAATATAAATTTAGAACATAAACACTGTCGCAGCCATTAGCTGTTTGTAATGAATCGTAATAGGTGCCGGCGTTGTTGTATAAATGCCCATGCCACAAATAGTTATCGCCGTCGCAAATGGTTTTATATTCAGTAAATTCATATTTAGGGTATAATGTCAGATGTAATACATATACGCTGTCGCAACCGTAAATTGTATGAAGGCTATCGTAATAAGTTCCATCGGTAAAATACACTTTTCCATGCCAGTTAAGGGATGAGCCTTGACAAATACTTATATTCTCAACAAATTCATAGTGTGTATTTATAAGTAAATGAAGCACATACACACTGTCGCAACCCATTGTGGTTAACAAACTGTCGTAATAATAGCCCGACACCTTGTAATAATGATTACGCCACAACAAGCTATCGCCAAGACAAATATTTTCTGTTTGCAGAAATTCATACTTTGGATTAATGAATAAGTTGAGTTTATAAACGCTGTCGCATCCAGCAAATGTAATCAAACTGTCGTAATAAACCCCTTGTGCATTGTAAATATGTCCGCGCCAACTATATGAAGTTCCCTGACATATATGGGCTGTTTGTTCAATAAGATACTTGCTGCTTGACATTAAGTGAAGTGCATAAATACTATCGCAACCATTAACAGTCAGCAAGCTGTCGTAATAAATACCTGACTGCGAATAAATGTGATTTCTCCATGAATAAGTTTCTCCCTGGCAAATGGTATCAAATTGATTAAAAAGATATTTCGGGTTTACTGTCAGCGTAAGCTGGAAGATAGTATCACATCCTTGTTGCACCTGTATTGTGTCGTAATAAACACCGGGAATACTGCATGTTTTATTGTGCCACATATAAATGCTGCCCTGGCAAATTTGATGTAATTCTGTAATTTTTATTTCATTTATCTGGGTCAGATGCAGGATATAAACGCTGTCGCAACCTGAAAATGTAACAAGGGAATCGTAATATATACCGGGCTGGGTATATGTATTGTTATGCCAGTTATAAAGCGCCCCCTGACACAACGAGTCGTACTGCACAAAAGTATAAACCGGATTAGTGGTTAAATGCAATACATAAACGCTGTCGCAACCCATCATAGTCTGTAATGAATCATAATAAGTACCGGCCTGTGTAAAGGAATAATTTCGCCACAGATAGGTGTCACCACTGCAGATACTGCCTGTAGTTTCCGACATAAAAGAAGGGTTGACATATAATGTTAAATGTACCAGTGAATCACATCCTTCGGGAGATAATAAATGTGCGTCATAATTTCCAGGTGTTGTAAGTTTGAGTGTTCCTATATAAAGGGTGTCGCCACTGCAAATAGTAGCAGTATCAAAGGACTCAATAGTTCTCAACTCAAATAAAGCAGTAACACTGAAAGAATGATTTACTGACACATCATAACGCGGATTATCTGTTCTCCCATCACTCCACTGCTTAAACTGATAGCATGGTTCAGCCACAGCCAACACAGGGATGGTGTTCGTACCTGCCATGACCTGTTGGATAGGCATTCCAGCTATATGTCCCCCTTGACCATTCAAATAACTCACAGTATAGATGTTTCCCGATACAAAGCAAAAAGCAAGCGGGTAATTTTCATATACTGTATCCGTATTATTTACTGAAAGCAGCGTGCCCTGTGCAGCGGAGTTATTAGTATTGACAAACAATGTATAGCAGTCGGGCGAATTAACAGAGCGTACCGAAAACCAGCCTTTTGATAATTGAATGGCCATAGGCATTTGGATTCCAAACTCATATATCTGAAAACCATTACCAAAAGTTGAATAGGTTGAATCCGGCACTACCTGTACTATAAATGAAGCTGCCTGTGAGGCTGGTTTACCACCATTATCATGGTAAAAGGTTACTTCGAGAAAAGTTGGATTATTAAAGCAGCCACCAAATGTTGAAGGGTTTATTTCAGCACCCCAGATATGTAAACCATTAAAGGCAGAAGGAATATTATCAAAACTTTGAATTATCCTTGTATTCATTTCCTGGGCAGACCATAAAATACTTTGAACAGGGTGAGGTTCCTGTCCGTATAAGCTTCCCTGTGGGCAAATATAATCCGATTTTATGCTATAAGGGCCTGTCCACAGGCTTGTATCGCCATCACCGCAAACTGCTCTCACATAAAAATCATAATATGTATTAGGTATTATGGAATTCAGAATCACAGATGTGGAATCGATATATTGCATTTGACCGTTGCCATGTATAAAATTTTGAGTACCCCATTCTATTTGCCACTGAGTAGCATTTCCATTTTCATTCCACGACATCAGAACATCGCTTGTTGAAATATAAGTGGCAATGATGGGTGTTGGTGCAGGGCAGTCTTCGACAAGCTCGAGTGACACATTATCTATTGAAATATACTGACCATTGCCCCCTGAAGCATTACCATGTCTGAAAACAATATACTTGTCATTCCCGCTGTAGGTATCGAACTGGACATTGTATAACTGATAGGTTTCTGTCAGTTGAATTTTTCTGAATAAAGTAAAACCTGTTGTATCGCTTGGCGAAGGCAATGTACCTAAAATCAATTCAGTATTATTAGAATTGGAGTGAGCATAAAACTTCAACTGATAGTTACTGACATCATCAACCTGAGGCATAATAGCCAATACGGCAGCAGAATTGTCATAGGTATTTCCATTCCATAAAAGCAATGATTTGGGTGCTGAATAATACATATCTGTATTCACTTCAGTTTTTCTTAAGTAAGCGGCATCCACAATGCGCTGCCAGCAATCAGGCATGAATCCGGAAGGCACATCATCGAAATTTTCGGTAAACGGAGAAGTGCTTGTAGTGCATCTGGTTCGAAATGCTACAGGCCCTACCCAGACCCCGGTTTTTCCTCCCCCACAATCGGACTGGACAAGAAAATTATAATAGGTATCAGGTTGTAAACCATTATATGACCATTGTGGTGAAACATTAACACTTTGAATAGTGATTACATTGGTCATAGCAGAATCATAAATAATAACATTCCAACTTGTTTCATTATTTCCCTGCAACCAATTAAAAATGGCAGACTGTTCTATAATATCTCTAACCGTAATTGAATCGGTTGAAGGACAATCTGTTTGATACACCGCTATATCATCAATAGCCCATGAATGAGCCTCGGTGCCTTCAAAGCGAAATTGAATTTGCACTGTTTGTCCCGCATAAGTTGAAAGCGAGGCAGCATTTTTTTTCCAATAGGCACCAGGGCTTGTTTCTTCCCAGAGTTTGGTAAAATTTACACCATCGGTTGTTACAAAGATGCTGTTTTTTTTATAATAATTCGGATTATAATTATAAGACCAGAAGCTCAACTCAATTTGATTTCCGGAAGGCAGAAAAATAGGCGGCGAAGTAAGGTAAGCTGTTTGTGCATTAGGAGCATTCCCTGCAGGATGTTGCATACTAAAAGCACCGCCGGAAGTGTGATTAATGTTGGTTAATCTTTCCCATCGTGGTAAATTACCATCTATATCAGTAATAGTCCAACAATAATTAAGAGTTTCAAAATTCTCGTTATAGGGGAGGTAAAAAGTGTTGCAGGTTGTATTAAAGGCTTTTGGCCCTGCCCAGGTGCTTAAGTAACCGCTACCGCAGTCGGCTTTTACATAAAATTCATATGCAGAATTGGGCTGGAGGCCTGTGACAAGCCAATTATTTGAACCAACGTTATTAACCCCTGTCACTTGCTGGGAATTTCCCGGGATAAAACCGGGTAAACCGACCTCAACATTCCATGAACTTTCAGTTCCCCCAGGCTGCCAATGAAGCAAAGCCCCATCAGAATTATTTCCGGTTGCATTAAGCGAAAAAGGTTGAGGACAATTGTCAATGGATATAAAGTAAAAATTATCAATAAAAATCTGTGTATTGTTTCCGGCGCCTGATGCACCATGTTTAAATGCGATATGTGTATTGCCGGATAAAACACCTAAAGGCACCGTGTACAAAGTATAGGTTGTTGTCAGGTTTATTGTAGTTATCAGGTTAAATGTTGAAGCTATGTTTTGATTGGTCATATTACCAATCAGCAAAGGGGTACCGTTTGTTCCTGAACGCGCATAAAAAGAAATTTTTTTATTATTAACATTCGATAGCAAAGGCGACGCAACAAGCAACACAGCATTGGTATCAGCAGTATTTGAATTATAAAGATACAGATGATTAGGCGTTGAAAAGGGAAGAGAACTAGCCACTCCTGCATAAGCATTAATGTTGGAATGAGTGTTGTGGCTTTTCCAGCAAACAGGCAAAGCAGGCGAATTGTCGAAAAACTCTGTATAGGGAGCATTATAGGGGTTGCATAATACAGTAAAAGTTAAAGGTGATGACCAATAACTTAAAATGCTGTTACCGCAATTCGATTGCAGGTAAACATCATAATTTTGTCCGGAAATTAAATTTGTAAGGGTGTAATTACCGGTTGAGATATTCAACACTTTTGTTCCGAATATAAAAGGGTTGCTTCCTGAAGGCACATACATTAAATTCCACATTGTTTCACTTCCACCAGCTTGCCAACTTAAAGATGCTGTTGATGTTGTAAGGTTAGTAAGAGAAATATTTTGTGGGTGAAAACAAATGGGTGTATTGGTAATAGAAACATCATCTATTAATATTTCTGAACTGGCATTGGATGATTTCAATCTGAATGCAATTCTGTTGTGAGTTCCTGAATACAAGTTCAAATCACATACATAATGACCATAACTCTGGTCTAAATTAAACACGTTCAAAAGTGTGAAAGAGGAATCGTCAGCAGCAGA
>JAKIYU010000158.1 GCA_022708385.1 Bacteroidota bacterium
TGTTATTGTGATGGACGCTATGTTTTATGTATATAACAACAAATTATATTTTCAGGGTAACACCCCATTGTCGGGTACTGAGCTGTGGAGCAGCGATGGTTCAGCAGCAGGAACAAGCCAGGTGGCAGAAATAAACCCGGGCAACAACAGCGGCCTATCCTATACTGATTTTATTATGAATAACGGGCAGTTGTGCTTTTTTGCCAACGATGGCACCGATATGGGCTTGTGGAGTTCGGACGGCACATTGGGCGGAACCCAGCTTGTAGCCCATGTATTACCTTATCCCTACCTCATTTCGAACAGCAACAAAATTTACTTCAACGCTTCAGACCTCACCCACGGCAACGAACTGTGGATAAGCGACGGCTCGGGCGGCGGCACTTTTATGCTTAAAGATATATTTCAAGGTAGTTAACCTTCAAATGTCAAATTTTTTCAGGTATATAACGGCAAAGTTTATTTCAGCGCCAGTGATGGAATACACATGGACCAGTTGTGGGTATCCGACGGCACAGTAACAGGCACACAAATGGTGGTTGACCTTACATCGGGTAGCCCGAATACTACCGGTGCAACTCCTTCGATGTTGACTGTTTTTAATGGCAGATTGTATTTCAGGGCAACCGACAACGTCAATGGGCATCAGATATGGTCAACGGATGGTACTGCACTGGGCACACAAATGCTGAAGGTTATCAACGGCCCAACCGGTTGCGACCCCGACCATCTGACAGTATTTGGTAATAGTATGTATTTTGTGGCCAACAACGGGAGTCAGGGGGCCGAGTTGTGGGTTACCGACGGCACTGAGGCAGGCACGCATATAGTTAAGGATATTGCCCCGGGTCCTAACACTGGCAGCGCCCCTCATTTGCTCACACCTTACCATAACAAGCTCTATTTTGTGGCTAACGATGGCAATACCGGCAACCAGCTATGGGTTACCGATGGAACTGAAGCAGGCACTCATATACTTCAACCCAGTAATATGGGCATTGCTCAATATCTCACTAATACAAACAGCATGGCTGTTTATAACGACCGTCTGTATTTTAATGCGCACTATGATAACAAAGGTGAGGAGTTGTGGGCTTTTGATGATACCCCATCGTCTGTTAATGAATTTTATAAAGAACCCCCAACTATAACAGTTTATCCCAATCCTGTCGCTGATATACTCAACGTGAGTATTTCCGCAACGTCATCTGAAAAATACGAGCTTGAGGTTTTCAATGTTTACGGGCAAAAGGTTTTGCGTGTGGGTGAATGCACAGGTCATTTTACCCTGAATACCGAAAAACTGGCCCCCGGCATTTATTATATAAGTATTGCAAACAATGGTTTGTACAGTTCAGGCAGGTTTGTTAAGGAATAGGAAGCCGGTTGGTATTATCCTCTAAAAAAGATTTTCTAATGGCATAAGCTAATAAGCTGCTGACAAGCAACACACCCGCGAAGCTTAATAAAAGAATCCAGGGTGATGAAACAGAACGGAATACAGCAGTGGCCGTGTTGCCGATAATAAGCCATTGGATAATATAAATAAGCGTAACATTTTCGCCCAGCCACCGGAGGTATCTGAAAAGTAAGGTGCGGCCTGCAAGGCGGTTAATCTCATCAATGACAAAGCCATAGAAAGCCATGAAAATAATTACCCACAGGAAAAAAATATAACCGTGATGGTAATAAAGTGGGAGGTTAGACGCAATCAGCACGGCAAATCTTAAAGTAAGTAGCAGGAAAACCAGTCCTGCAGCCCATGTAATAATTTTACCTTTTACATTGTTTAAAAAGGCCAGATCATTCTTCTTCCTGATAAGGCAAAAGGCATAACCGGACAAGGTGTAGGCCAGCCAGGGGAAAAGCGGGAAATAGGACCACTTAGAGGCGCCGTAAAATATAGAAAGCAGATACTGATAATTCCCATGGGGGGTGTATTTGAGCAGGTACCGTCCCATGAAAGCCGATATAAGCGCCAGTATTATGTAGAGCATGATATTTTCTTTATTTATAACCCTCAGCAAAGCCACAAACAGTAGTGAAAAGCTTGCATTTATCAGAATGTCCACGCCGAAAACATAAGGCCAGATGCTATATGAAAATTCTCCCTTAAAAATGGAGAAAAAAAAGTTCAGGTTGAGTAGGATGTTGAGTAACAGTCCGGTCAGGAGAATAAAGCCGGCACGTTTCAGTAGTTGCATAACAGTTTTATCGCCGCGTGCAATAAAGAAACCGAATATAAAAAGAAACACAGGTGCTACCGGAGGGCCGCCAAGAAAAAGCAAGATTTTTCCAAGCATGCTTTCGTATATTTTGGGGGTGGCAAAGAGCTCGACCAGGTGTACCTGAATCATCAGTATAACGGCCACTCCTTTGAGCAAATCGAATGTTTGCAGACGCTGTGTCATAATTTATCCATGAAGGCTGTTACAAATTTAACAATTTAAAACACGCAAAAACAAATTGAGGCCAAAGTATAAATTAAAGCGGCGAAATAATGAAAAGAAAAAGGAGCAGCAAAAAAGATTTACTGCTCCTTTTGTAAATAAGCTATGATTGTTATGTTTAATTTTTATTCGTTAACAATATAAACCTTTGTCATGATGACATCTTTAAGAGGCCTGTCCATTTTATTGCGTTCGACTTCCGAGATTTTGAGCACCACATCGAGGCCTTCTATTACCTGGCCGAAGATGGCGTGTTTGCCGTCGAGCCAAGGTGTAGGTACGGTTGTGATAAAGAACTGGCTGCCGCCTGTGTTGGGGCCTGCATTGGCCATTGAAAGAATACCGGCTTTATCGTGTTTGAGTCCGGGGCCGAATTCATCTTTAATAGCATAACCTGGTCCGCCACGTCCTGTTCCTTCGGGACAACCGCCTTGAATCATAAAATTAGGTATTACACGGTGAAAAATCAGGTTGTTGTAATACCCTTTTTCGGTAAGTGTAATAAAGTTGTTGGTGGTAATGGGGGCTTTGTCTTCGAAAAGCTCGGCTTTGATTTTACCCATTGTTGTTTCGAAAACAACAATTCTGTTTTTCTTTTTGGTAACGTCCTGTTGCATGGTTTTGTTTTCCTCCATTTTTATTTCCGGGTTGTTTTCCGGTTCTGTTTTTGAACTCGCCGACTGGCATGAGAATAATACCCCCAGCGAAAGAATAAGTAATGATAATTTTTTCATAAATGATTTATTTTTCGGTTAAGTAGTGTTATGTAAAGTGTCATTCTGAACGAAGTGAAGAATCTATTTTTCTGTAAATGAGATATTTCGCTTCGCTCAATATGACAAAACATACTTAACTTAACAGTAGTTACAAAAGTAGCTTATTTTTTATAAAAGATTAATTAAAAAATGTTAAGCCGAAAGGTCTATTGTAAACTCATTCGGAGGTCTCTGACATTAAACGGTTTGGCCACTATTTTTTTATCTTTATCGAGCAGGAACATGGTGGGTGTGGCATACACATAATAGCTTCGTCCTATGGGGCAATCCCAGCCTTTCAGATTGGAATAGTTATACCATGTCAGTTTATTTTGTTCGACATAATCTTTCCATGGTTTTTCTTCTTTGTCAAGCGAAATAGCTATAACTTCAAGTTTGTTGCGGTCGGTGTTGTCGTAAAGGGTTTTAACTTCGGGGATAACTTTCTGGCAATGGTTGCACCAACTGGCCCAAAAAATGACCAGAGTGTACTGCGACTGGAAGTCGTAGAGTTTATGTGTTTTGTTTTGGTTATCGGTAAAAGTAAAGTCGGGGGCGGGTTGGCCTTTACCCAGTTTTTTAATGGCATCAGTTTTATCTTTCAATGATTGGGCTTTCTTGTCGTCGAGGCATGAACCTCCGGCCACATAATTATCGTAAATATGCAGCAAAGTCATTTCCATATCAAATTTTTCAAAACCTTCAATCAGGTAATCAAGCACATTGTTGTAAATATTTTCGCTGGCGCCTGCGTGTTTAAGAATGATATCAACAGCTTTAATAAATTCTGCCTCCTGAGCTTCGGGTGCAATTTTTTCGTTTTTATAGAAAGAAAGATATCGGATAACTTTTGTAGGTATCAGGTCGGTATGAAGCAAAAGGGTGTCGGTAAAGTCTTCTTTGGTAAAATATTCTTTTTTCAGTATTTCGTTTCGTTTATCTTTTCCAAGTAAGGGGTCAACATAGGGAAGTTTTTCGAAAGCAGCCATTTTAGCAAGTAAGGTTCCCTTATTGGTTTTGATAACTTTTTCAATATATTCTTCATAATCTTCATAAACCTCATTGTACTGTTTTGCCACTACCTTAAAAAATTTATCCGTACGGGGGTAATACTGAAGGCAATAAAGCAGAATATCGAGCTTGGTTTTAATGGCATCGGTTTCGAGCAGATACGCATAATAGTTTCTGTTTTCTTCGGAAGTTGTTACTTTCATACTGTCGAAAGGAAATTCAAAATGGGTTTCGAAGTTGATGTCTTCATATTTGAAAATGAGGTCAACATACTGGTCGCCACCGCCCATAAATTGTGAGCGCAGGGTTTTGCCCATAATAATTCTGTAAAGACCGGGAGGGGTTTCTTTTTTTATTTTAAAAGTAAAACTGCCCCCTTGTTCAACTTCTACCGAATCAATACAATTTGATTTGTGCCCATAAAAGTTGTATAGAAAGACTTTTTTAGACTGGATATTATTTACTTTTCCCTTTACGGTGAAGTCTTTTGGGTTATAAGTAATGGGCGCAGCTGTGGATGAAATTTCGGCGTTGTTGCTACAACTCCAGAAAAATAAGAGGGTTGCAAAAAAAAGGATTCTCTTCATGGATAAATTATTTTCAGGCAAAAATAAGTTATTTTTCTAAAATATTTTTGAATAAGGATAATTACCTAAATTCATGATAATTTCTTAGTTTTGCAAACTGAATTTAAAACCTTATAACTTATGATGTTTGAGAATTTAAGCGATAAACTTGAAAGGGCTTTTAAAGTACTGAAGGGGCAGGGAAAAATTACTGAAATTAATGTGGCCGAAACCCTCAAGGAAGTCAGAAAAGCTTTGCTTGATGCCGATGTTAACTACAAGATAGCCAAAACTTTCACCGACCAGGTCAAGGAAAAAGCGTTAGGTCAGCAAGTACTTACAGCCATTTCGCCCGGGCAACTGATGGTAAAAATTGTATATGATGAACTTATACAATTGATGGGAGGCGAAAAGACGGATATTAATATTAAGATAAATCCCTCAATAATTCTGCTTTCGGGTTTACAAGGTTCGGGAAAAACCACTTTTGCTGCCAAGTTAGCCAATCATCTAAAAACCAAAAAGAATAAGCGTCCTTTGCTGGTGGCCTGCGACGTGTACCGGCCTGCTGCTGTAAACCAGTTACAGGTACTTGGCGAACAGATTGAAGTGCCTGTGTTTGTACAGGAAGGCAGCACCGACCCTGTTGGCATTGCCAAAAAAGGTATTGTTCATGCTAAAGAGAACAACTACGACATTGTTATTATAGATACGGCAGGGCGTTTGGCTATTGATGAACAGATGATGCAGGAAATAACGGCCATCAAAACGTCTGTCAACCCGCACGAAACCCTTTTTGTGGTGGATTCCATGACCGGCCAGGATGCTGTGAATACAGCCAAAGCCTTTAACGACAGACTCAACTTCGATGGCGTAGTGCTGACCAAACTCGACGGTGATACACGTGGTGGGGCAGCTCTGTCGATAAAAGCCGTGGTGGATAAACCCATCAAGTTTGTCGGCATTGGCGAAAAGATGGATGCCATTGATGTGTTCCACCCCGAAAGGATGGCCGACAGGATTCTGGGAATGGGCGACATCCGTTCACTGGTCGAAAAAGCCCAGGAACAATTCGACATTGAAGAATCCAAAGCCCTGCAACGCAAAATAGCCCAGAACAAATTCGATTTTAACGACTTTCTGAACCAACTGCAGCAGATAAAAAAGATGGGTAATGTCAAAGACCTTGTATCGATGATACCTGGTATGGGCAAGGCGCTTAAAGATATCGACATTGAAGATGATGCCTTTAAAAGTATTGAAGCCATTATCCGTTCGATGACACCCGCTGAACGCAGCGACCCAAGCATCCTTACCGGCAGCCGCCGTAAGCGAATTGCTTTAGGAAGCGGCAATGATATACAGGAAGTGAATAAACTGATAAAACAATTTGAAGACACCCGCAAAATGATGCGCATGATGACCAAAAGCGGACCTAAAAATATG
>JAKIYU010000159.1 GCA_022708385.1 Bacteroidota bacterium
AACAACCTTCAGATTTCAGATTCATTTTGGCCATTACGTTTACAAATAAGGCGGCAGAGGAAATGAAAAGCAGAATCGTCGGCGTGCTGCACAGAATTGTTACATTGTCCACTCTTGATGAATCGGAGCGCGATGCCATCACAAACCTTTTGACAGATGTGCAGAAGGCGTTAAATATTGATAAAACTATCCTTGAAAAAAATGCCCAAAAAGCCTTAGAACTTATTTTGCATAATTATTCAGAATTTAAAGTAACCACCATTGACAGTTTTGTTCACAGTATAGTACGCACTTTTGCCAGGGATTTATACTTGCCGGTTGATTTTGATGTTGAACTTGATGAAGATGTGTTTCTTGACCAGGCAATTTCTGTTTTGATAAGCAGAGTAGGAACGGATAATGACGTTACCAGGTTGCTGGTTGGTTTTATTGAATCCCAGATTGATGATCAAAGGACACTTGACATTGAAAATGAGATTAAACAAACGGCCCGGCACATTTTTAAAGAAGAAAGCGCCCCATTTATTGAAAAATTAAAACACAAACCGCTTACATCGTATTACGATGTTCAGAAGCAAATAACGATGTTTATTAAGCAAAAGCAGGAAAAGCTTAGAGATATAGCCAAAGAGGCAGTAAATCTTATAGAGGAAAGGCATATCCCGCATGAAGCTTTTTATTACAAGAGACGAGGTATCTACAATTATTTTAAGAACATGGTCATGTTGGATACCGATAAAATAAATAATTCAAATGTGGCCCAGGGCATCGAAAAAAACAAATGGACAAGTCCCGAATGTTCTGCTGAAGATGAAACTGCCATAAACGCTATCAAAGATAAGCTAACTATTTTGTATCAGAATATTCAGGACTTTGCGCAGTTTGAACTGCCTTTGCTGAATTTATATCTGCTTTTGTCCCGGTATATATACCCTGTGGCTGTGCTTGGAGAAGTGAGTACCATTATTGAAGACCTTAAAAGCGAAGACAGCCTATTGCATATTTCCGATTTTAACAGAAAAATTTCTGAAATTGTTATTAATGAGCCTGTGCCCTTCATTTATGAAAGAACGGGCGCATTGATTAAACATTTTATGATAGATGAGTTTCAGGATACCTCTGTATTGCAGTGGAATAATCTTTTACCGCTTGCCGAAAACTGTTTGTCGGTATTGGGTAAAGTACTTCTTGTAGGCGATGCCAAACAGGCCATTTACAGGTTCAGGGGGGGCGATGTGGCACAGTTTGTAAACTTACCGTACATTGATGCATTAAAAGAAGGCAGTTTCAATAAACAAAGGCAGGAAGCGCTTTTAAAACAATTTCAAAAAGAAGCGCTGAAAAAAAACTATCGTTCATCAAAACAAATTGTGCTTTTTAATAATGATTTTTTTACAACCATAAGTGCTCTTTTGCCCGATGTTTATAAATCCATTTATGCTGATGCCGAACAGGAATACAAAGAAGGAGGTGCACAGGGTTTTGTTAAAATTGAATTTTATGATAAAGAATCCGGCGAGAGCTTTAGAGATTTTAACCTGAATACTGTTTATAAAACAATAAAAGAGTTAATCGAACAAAGGGGATTTGAGTTGTCGGATGTGGCCCTGTTGTGCAGGGTAAATAAAAATGCCAACGACCTGGCACGGTTTCTCATAGGACATGGAATACCCGTAGTATCTTCAGAATCCTTACTGCTGGCCAAATCGCCTGTGATATTATTCATTATATCTGTTATTGAATACATCAACGACAGGGAAAATGATGTTGCCGTAACCAATATTATCCGTTTTCTGGTGGCCAATAAAAAAATCGGTGATGCGTCATTTCAGGGTTTGCTTAATCAAATAATGCAGAATAGAAGCGTATTTATTACTACATTGCAAATGCATTTTTCGGGATTTAATGTAGAACAGCTTGCCCGAATGCCTTTATATGATTTGTGTGAGGAGCTCATACGACTATTCAGCCTTAATGGTTTTGATGATGTTTATTTGCATTTTTTTATGGATGCCGTGCTGGATTTTTCAAAGAATTTTAAAAATGCCGTGCCCGATTTCCTGAGTTGGTGGGAGGAAGCAGGTTTAAAAAAGTCTGTTGTTATTCCCGAATCCGTTAATGCCGTGCGTATAATGACTATTCATAAAGCCAAAGGCTTAGAGTTTCCTGTGGTTATATACCCTTTTGCATACGAAGATAAGAAAATGAAACCCCAGAGTTTATGGGTAAATCTGCAGGGAGAAAATATGCCTGATATGGAAGTAAGCTTATTGCCTGTAAATAACATGTTTCTTAAAACACCTTTAGCCTCAATTATGGAGGATGAATTAAATAAAAAGCTGCTTGACTTATTTAACCTGACTTATGTGGTTTTTACACGTCCCGTGTCTAACTTTTATGTTATAAGCCAAACACCTTCTCAAAATTCAACGTCCAAAACCATTTGTACACAAGACCTGTTGTATTATTATTTAAAAGAAAAACACTTATGGCAGGATGGTAATTTGGTTTATACCTTTGGCACTGAAGAGGGCAGGGTGAAAAAAGAAGCAAAAAAACAGTTGAAACCTGCAATTGTATTTGAATCTGCTGCCACTTCGGGATGGCATAATAAAACAGTATTAAAACTCAAATCGTCAGAACTTATGCCTGACGTATATATAGAAGATTCCATCAGATGGGGTAATCTGGTTCATAAAGTAATGTGTAGTATAAAAACAGCTGATGATGTGGACAGTGTTTTGCGAAAATTACTCGATGAAAACTTAATAGACCAAAATGAAAAAGATAAATTGGAAGCCAATGTATTAAAAGTGATTAAAAATACTGCAATTGAGAAGTTTTTCAGCGAACATTGTTTGGTGTTTAATGAAAGGGAAATATTTGATAGTTCAGGAAATGTTTACCGCCCCGACCGTATTGCTATTTGTAATGATGTTGCAGCAGTGATTGATTATAAAACCGGAAGCACAGATGAAAAGCACAAACAACAAGTGAATTATTATGCGGATTTGCTTAATCAGATGGGTTATAATAATACCGAAAGATATCTCGTATATATCGACAAGGCAGAGGTGATGTGTTGGTAATTTACTGTTTGTAATCGTTTTTTACATTATTGTACACTATTAAGGACACATCTGAGATTACTTTGGAAAGTTTTTCAAAGTCGAAACCTCTGCTCATAACACATAAAAGATAAGGATTGTCCGGAAGATAAATTATACCGCAATCGTGCAATTGCTTCAATTGCGAATTTTCGAAGCCTCTTTCCCCAAACTTGTGCGATACGACTAAGTCCTTGGGGAGTTTATTGGTTATCCCCTTGTTGTAGTTTGTCTGGCTGAGCAATTCCAGCGCTTTTTCCGACATGTTTCTGTTTAAGTATGAGGCATTATATAATATCCTAAAAAAAGAAGAATATTCTTTAACTGAAATAAAATCAATGGACAGGTTCCTGTTTTTTAAATTAACGCCCAGTTCTTCCATGACGTTCATAATAAAATCATTGCTGATTAAATGTACCATGATTTCTTTAGCCTCATTATCGGAATGGACTATCATATACTTTAAGAGTTCATCAACAGTATAAGCCTTTCCAAGTTTAATACATGTTGTATCCTTAATATTGGGTTTATAAATAGTATCGTAGGGGGTATTATAATTGATGCGCATTTTCAGTAAGGCAGGGTCATTTTCTGCTTTTTTTAGAGTGGCAATTAAAATGGGTAATTTCAGCAGGCTGGCTGGTGTGTAGTATTCTTTTTCGTTAATGCCAACCCATGGGCCGTTATTTAAAGACCTGAAATATACTGAAATCTGGCTTGCATCTTCGTTTAAAAGAGCTTTTTTTACGTAATCATTGAGGGCGTTAACTAATTCTACATGTGTTTTTAATACGGAAGGTTTAAAATTATCACAATCGAGCAAAGGATTGGTAAATTTATACCACCCGCCTGAACGGATTTCGGTTAAAGTGTTCTCAGTTTCTGTTTGTTTATTAACTTTGTTTTTTTTGGGGCTTGTTATAAGAAAACCTAAAAGGAAGCCAATGGCCAGGCCCATTAGCAGGGGTAAAATTTCAATTCTTGAAATAAAACCACCCTTTGGTTTGTAAAGTTGATTGTTTTTTTTCGTTTTCATGCTTTATATCTCAGGTTTTTTGCAAAAATACTAATTCATCGGATGCTTATTTATGAATATAACTATATATTTTAAAATTTAATTGTTTTTTAATAACCACTTTCAGGTGAAGAAAAATTAATAATTTTGTATTAATAAACATTGTTGTGAATACTTTCCCTTCGAAATTGGTTGAAGATGCTGTAAACGAATTGTCGCGTTTGCCTGGCATAGGACGTAAAACAGCCTTGCGGTTGGCATTGCACCTGCTGAAAAAAAATAAAGATATTGCACTTTCATTGGGAAATGCCCTCATTAATATGCGTCAGAATATTAATTTCTGCAGTGTTTGCCATAATATTTCTGATACGGATATTTGTCCTATATGTGCCGACAATAAAAGGGATAAGTCAACCATTTGTGTTATAGAAGATGTAAGGGATATGATAGCTATTGAAAACACCCAACAGTACATGGGTGTGTATCATATTCTGGGGGGGATTATTTCTCCTATGGATGGCATTGGCCCAGATAACCTTAATATTGAATCACTTATAAACAAGGTCAGGGAAAACAAGGTAAAGGAGATTATTCTGGCATTAAGAACTACTATTGAAGGAGATACGACAAATTTTTATCTGTATAAAAAACTAAAAGATACTGAGGCTAAAATAAGTGTTATTGCAAGAGGCATGGCCATTGGCGATGAACTTGAATATACCGATGAGGTCACTTTAGGTCGCTCTATACTTAACAGAACGCCTTATGAAACCTTTATAGTGGATTAAACCCGGATTACCCAATAGAAGTAATATCAGAATTCTATTTGTAGTTTTATATTTAACATTCTGGGCGTAAGGTAATTGGGTATGGCATATTGCCTGTTGCTTACATCCTTTACCCAGAGATACGATATGGTATTGTTTATTTGCAGTAAGTTAAACACTTCGGCAGAAATCCATATTGTTTTAAAATGTCTGAATATGTTGTGAGCAGAAAGTTTGTTTTCTTCGCTTTTTAATAGCTTTGAAAAACCTATATCAACCCTTCTGTACATGGGCATACGTAAGGTATGCCTGAATTTGTCCGTTTTTGGAGGGCCAAAGGGAAGACCGCTTCCAAAAAGCAGGTTGAGATGCATTTTATAGGTGGGATTTTTGGGAAGATAATCCTGAAAAAACAAGCTGAAATTAACCCTCTGGTCAGTGGGGCGGGGTATATAACCCGGCTCAAAACGGACACTGTCAACAGCAATGTCATCGAGGGTGTAGCCGTAAATGATTTTCTGTCCGCTTTGGTTATAATAATCATAATAATAATCTCCGATTATGTCTTCCTGTGTTTGCATCACCGAAAGGCTGGCCCATGATTCTATGCCTTTAACAAATTCTCCGTTTACTTTCATGTCGATGCCTGTAGCATATCCCTTTGAAAGTTTATCGGAATAGTACCGTATCCTTACATTGTCCACTTCGTAAGGAATAAGATTGTTGAGGTACTTATAATAAATTTCTGTTACATATTTGAAGGGCCTGTTCCACGCTTTAAAATTCCAGTCGCAGGCTGCTACGAGGTGTATTGATTCCTGTGCTTTTATATTTTGATTTATAAGCCCATTAAAGTCGCGTAATTCCCTGTAAAACGGAGGTTGATGATACATGCCTGTACTAAAACGGAAAACGATGTCTTTTTCCCATCCAGGAGTTACAGCCAGAGAAATACGGGGGCTCACAACAAGCTGATGGTTAAAATCCCAGTAATGAGTTCTTACTCCAGCAATAAGAGATATTTTGGCGCTGTCGGTATAAAAATTCCATGCATTTTGCACAAATCCTGAAAGCCTGTTGCTGTTAAGAGATATATTGGTATTGTTGACATCCTGCAGCGCCAATTCATTATAAGGTTGTGAGGCAGGGTCGGTATAGCCGACAGAGTCGGCAGGGTGTGGCAGGATGTAGCCTGCCGAATCTATCATGGTCCATTCTTTCAGTTTGTCTGTAATGCTTTCGTGTTGGTATTTAAGTCCCCATTGCAACAGTTTGTTTTCAAATACGCTAGTTCCTTT
>JAKIYU010000160.1 GCA_022708385.1 Bacteroidota bacterium
AGCGTTGACGACAACCTCGCTTTTGTGGCCCTGCTCAAAAAACACCGCATCATTCCTTTCTTTTCAATCATGCTTTGCTTTCCCGGAAACACCTCACAGGAGCTCGATGACACCTTTAACATGATACGCAAAGCAAAGCTGATTGATAAAAGGTTAAAAGTATATTTTAGCTTCTATACCCCCTATCCGGGCACAAAACTTTTTAACATGGCCACCGAAAACGGTTTCAATGCCCCCGACAATCTGGCAGCCTGGGCCACGCACACTTTCGACGATTTCAGAGCGCCCTGGTGGACTAAAAAACAGGAAAAAACATTCGAACGCTTTGCCCATTTTTATATCCCGCTGTCAAACCCCCATAATTACAAAAACTTCTACAGGCCGCCGCTCATCAGGATATTGCTTTTCCTTATAAACAAATTTTTTTATCCCATAGTGTATTTGCGCTTCCGCACTAACTGCTTTAAAGTCCCCGTTGAAGCCGACCTGTTTCTTTTTTTACTTAAACGCTGGAACATCCTGTTTAAAATGAAATATAAACTGTATCCGTTTTGACTTTTTTTACATATAGCGTAAAATCTATTTTGTCAATTAAAAAAAAAATAAGACCTTTGCACGATTTTTTAAAATAGCATATTTATTAATTTAAAAACTATAATTTTATGAATGTTCTTCCTATTTTTTGGTTGGTGCCTGTTAGCGCCGTTTTGGCTTTGATTTTTGCATGGTTTTTTTTCAAGCAGATGATGAAAGCCGACGAAGGAAACGATACTATGAAAAAAATTGCTATGCACGTGCGTAAAGGCGCCAATGCATATCTTAAACAACAATACAAGGTTGTGGGTATTGTGTTTATCATTATTACAATTATTTTCAGTATAATGGCGTATGGCCTGGGTGTTCAGAATCCCTGGGTGCCTTTTGCCTTTTTAACTGGTGGATTTTTCTCTGCTTTAGCAGGCTTTTTCGGCATGAAAACGGCTACTTATGCCTCTTCTCGTGCTGCTCAAGCTGCCAGTAAATCTCTTAACGATGGCCTCAGACTCGCGTTCCGTAGTGGCGCAGTTATGGGGTTGGTGGTTGTAGGACTTGGCCTGCTCGACATTTCAATCTGGTTTTTTGTGCTCAATGCAGTTTATCCTGTCGCTAGCGATACACACAACCTGCTCATTATTACCACAACCATGCTTACTTTTGGTATGGGCGCTTCAACTCAGGCTTTATTTGCACGTGTGGGAGGGGGTATTTTTACCAAAGCTGCCGATGTGGGCGCCGACCTGGTTGGTAAAGTTGAAGCAGGTATTCCCGAAGACGATCCCAGAAATCCTGCAACCATTGCTGACAATGTAGGTGATAATGTAGGCGATGTTGCCGGTATGGGCGCCGACTTATACGAATCTTATTGTGGGTCCATCCTGGCTACTGCAGCATTGGGTGCAGCCGCTTTTTTATCTCAACCCGACCAGGCTATTAAAGCTGTAATGGCTCCGATGCTTATTGCAGGAGTAGGTATTATACTTTCTATTTTAGGTATTTTTCTTGTTAAAACTAAAGAAGGGGCTACTATGAAAAACCTTCTGAATTCTTTGGGCTTTGGTGTTAATGTGAGCGCTGTTTTGATTGCCATTTTTGCCTTTGTGATATTATGGTATCTTCATATTCCCAATTATCTCGGTATTTGGGCTTCCATTATTACCGGCCTTGTGTCAGGTATTCTTATTGGTCAATCGACTGAATATTACACCGCCTCAGCATACAAACCGACCAAAACTATTGCCGCTGCTTCTCAAACGGGACCTGCTACGGTAATTATCAGCGGTGTTGGCGTTGGTTTTATATCTACTGCTTTTCCTCTCATTATAATAGTAATTGGCATTACCCTGGCATTTCTCTTTGCCACTGGTTTCAACTTCGACCTTGCCAATTTAAGCCATGGCCTCTACGGTATTGGTATAGCAGCCGTTGGGATGCTTTCTACATTAGGCATTACGCTTGCCACCGATGCGTATGGCCCTATAGCCGATAATGCTGGCGGTAATGCCGAAATGAGCCACCTTGGCCCCGAAGTACGCAAACGCACCGACGCCCTCGATTCTCTTGGTAATACAACTGCCGCTACTGGAAAAGGTTTTGCTATTGGTTCAGCTGCCCTTACAGCACTTGCTCTCCTTGCAGCTTATATCGAAGAAGTGCGAATTATGTTCGTTAAATTTCTCGATAAACCAATGGAGCTGATCGATGGCATTCCTGCAAAAGATGCTTCCTTTATAAATTATATTCATCACTATGAAGTAAATCTCATGAACCCCATGGTTATTGCTGGAGTATTTATTGGTGTTATGGCGGTATTTCTTTTCAGTGGCCTGACAATGAATGCTGTAGGCCGTGCTGCCGGCAAAATGGTTGATGAAGTCCGCCGCCAGTTCAGAGAAATTGCCGGTATTATGGAAGGTAAAGCCGAACCCGACTATGCACGTTGTGTTGCTATTTCTACTAAAGCCGCACAAAAGGAAATGATGCTGCCGTCTTTATTGGCTTTACTTATACCTGTCATTGTAGGGCTTATTTTTGGTGTTCCCGGCGTTGTTGGCTTACTCGTAGGAACCATTACAAGCGGTTTCGCTGTAGCGATATTTATGGCTAATGCAGGTGGTGCATGGGATAATGCCAAAAAGTATATCGAAGAAGGAAACTACGGTGGGAAAGGTTCTCCTGCACACAAAGCCGCTGTTACCGGCGATACTGTAGGCGACCCTTTTAAAGATACCTCTGGCCCCAGCCTTAACATTCTTATTAAACTTATGAGCATGGCCTCTGTTGTTACTGTAGGCGTGGCTGTGAGCTATCACTTATTTTAGAATTTATATTTTAATTTTTTTTACAGGCGGTCTCAATGGGGCCGCCTTTTTTATTTTTTTTATAAATAAATTTAATATTTAATTTTTTATTATCTTTGCACCGTTTTAGGTATTAATGAAGAAGGGGGCCGCAAGCCCCTCTTTTATTATAAATTATGATTACGACAGATAATATACAGACCTTTTTGAATAAAACACTTGCCGGAACCGATATCTTTGTGGTGGATGTGCTGGTAAGGCCGGGCAATAAAATTTATATTTATATCGATAGCCCGGGCAATGTCAGTATTGATGATTGTGTGTCTGTTAACCGCATGTTTAACGAGCATTTCGACCGCGAAACCGAGGATTATGCCCTTGAAGTATCGTCTCCCGGTCTCACGTCTCCTTTTAAAGTACCACAACAGTATTTAAAAAATATCGGCAAAAGGATAAAAATAAAAACAAAAGAAGGTGCTTTTATCAGTGGCCAGCTAATAGCTTTCGATAATAACAAAATAATTGTTGTGGAAAATAAAAAAATAAAAGGGAAAGTTCATACCAGCGAACACATCCTTAACCTTGAAGATTTAACAGAAACCCGATTAGAAATAAAATTTTAAATAAAAAAAGAATTATAAATAAAATTATCAATGGAAAATATCAATCTAGTAGAATCCTTTTCGGAATTCAAAGAATTTAAAAACATTGACAGAGAAACCCTGATGAGAATTTTGCAGGATGTTTTACTTACCGTTTTGGAAAAAAGATACGGCAATGCCGACAATTTTGAAATTACCGTCAATATCGACAAAGGCGACCTTGAAGTATGGCGCATAAGGGAAATTGTCGAAGACGACCAGGTTGAAGACCCAAACCGACAAATTGCCTATTCTGAAGCCGTTAAAATTGAACCCGACTTCGAAGTGGGGGAAGAAGTTTCGGAATTGTTCGATATGAGCAAGTTCGGACGTAGGGAAATTCTTGCTATCAGGCAAAATCTGGCCAACAAAGTCCTTGACCTCGAAAAGGATGAAATCTACAGAAAATACAAAGACCGTGTGGGCGATATTATTATCGGCGAAATTTACCAGATATGGAAAAAAGAAGTACTCCTGCTCGATGATGAAGGTATCGAAATGATTCTTCCTAAACAGGAACAAATACCCTCCGATAAATACCAGAAAGGTGAAACCCTTAAAGCCATTGTTCTGGAAGTGAAAATGGAAAACAACACCCCCCTTATCATACTTTCGAGAACGTCCCCTGTTTTTCTTGAAAGACTCATGGAAAACGAAGTCCCCGAAATATTCGACGGACTCATCACGATCAAGAACATTGTCCGCCTGCCCGGCGAGAGAGCCAAAATTGCCGTGGAATCGTACGACGACCGCATCGACCCCGTGGGCGCTTGCGTGGGTATGAAGGGACAACGTATCCACTCCATTGTAAGAGAGCTGAATAACGAAAATATTGATGTCATTAACTTTACCAATAACATTAAATTATATATATCCCGCGCACTAAGTCCAGCTAAAATCATTAATATCGAGCTCGATGATATTGAGAAAAAAGCCGCCGTCACCCTCAAAGCCGACCAATTGTCGCTTGCTATCGGAAAAAACGGACAAAATATTAAGCTGGCCAGTCGCCTAACAGGCTACGAAATAGATGTGTACAGAGATGCTGATATCGACGATGAAGATGTGGACCTCCAGGAATTTTCTGATGAAATTGAACAATGGATCATCGACGTCTTTAAAAATATCGGCTGCGATACTGCTAAGAGTATTCTCCAGCAAAACATCGACGACCTTATTGAAAGAACTGACCTGGAAGAAGAAACAATTAAGGAAGTTATTAGAATATTAAAAGCAGAATTCGAATAGTATTATTTTCCCAAAAAGCGATTCAATTAATTAAAAATACAGCAAAACCTGAATATGAGCGATAACACCACACAAGTCAGACTGAGTAAGTTTGCAAGAGAATTTAATATTGGCATTGCTACCATAGTGGATTACCTTAATAAAAAAGGGTTTAAAATAGATAGCAATCCTAATACTAAGATTCCTTCAGATGTCTATGAACTCCTTCTTAAAGAATTTCAGGGAGAAAAACAAGTTAAGGAAGAATCTCAAAAATTAAGACTCGAAATTGAAGAGAAGAAAACAATTTCTCTCGAAAAAATGAAAGTTCAGGAAACAACTGCGCCTGCAATTGAAGAAAAAGAAGAGCTGCTGATTAAGTCGAAAAAAATTGAAATTGACAATAAAGAGAAAAAAACAAGTGCCGACACCAAGGCCGTTGCACCTGAAAAAGAAACTCCCCCGGCTGAAACGGAAGTAGCCATAAAAACTACCAAACCGGCTGAAACAAAAACTGCTGACAAGGAAAAACAAACTAAAAAAACCGAAGAAAAAGAAAAACAACAGAAGATAGAAAAAACCGAAGAAGAAATTAAACCGGCAACTAAAGCCAAAACAAAAACAGATGGGGACGACAAAGAACAAAATCAATTAAAAATTGTCGGAAAAATCGACCTTGATACACTCAACCTTAAAACCAAACCTGCCAAAAAAACCAAACAGGAAATAGAACAGGAAAGGCTTCAGAAAAAAACAGAAAAAGAAGAACAGAGAGAAAAAGAAAAAGCAGCTAAAAAATCAGCCCTTGAGGTAGAAAATGAAAAGTCCGATATATCCGAAACCGAAAAAGGTAAAAAAGATACGGCTGTTAAGAAAGAAGCATACGTTTTTGAAAAACAACAACTGTCTGCACCAAAAATACTTGGCAAAATAGAACTGGGAGATAAATCAAAATCCAAAGAAACTGCCGACAGCGATGAGGCTGGGAAAAAGAAAAAAAGAAAACGTATTTTTAAGGATAATACCGGCCAAACGTCATCGGAAGGCGGGAAGTTTAATAAATCTAGAGCGCCGCGTCAGGAAATAAATGAGGAAGAAATTCAGAAACAGGTAAAAGAAACCCTGGCACGCCTCAGCTCCTCACAAAAATCGAAAGGCGCCAAACACCGCCGCCAGAAACGTGAGATCGAACGTCAACACCAACAGGAACTTATCGAACAACAGGAAGGCGAAAAGAAAGTTATCAAAGTAACCGAGTTCGTTACAGCTAACGAATTGGCCAACATGATGAACATTCCTGTGAACGAAATTATTTCAATGTGTCTTAACCTTGGCCTGTTTGTTTCTATAAATCAACGACTTGATGCCGAAACAATTTCTATTGTAACGGAAGAACTTGGCTTTGTTGTAGAATTTGTCGGCGTGGATGTTCATGAAGAAACGGAGGAAGTCGATAAAGAAGAAGACCTTGTTGAAAGA
>JAKIYU010000161.1 GCA_022708385.1 Bacteroidota bacterium
AAAGCATTCAGGGCATCATTCAGGGGTGTAAGAAATGCCTCTTTTTTCCTTTTTAGATTATCAAATATTTATGCTTAAAAGATATTCCCTCAACTTTTCCGCTTGATCCTCCATAAGAAAATTTCTATTGCTTAATCCGGTTTAAATACAAAAGCGAACATTTTTGTTCGCTTTTGTACCCGAAGCCGGGGTCGAACCGGCACGATATTGCTATCATTGGTGTTTGAGACCAACGCGTCTACCAATTCCGCCATTCGGGCTTAACGACACAAAGATAATGATTAATTCATTATTGCATTAATTTTTAATAATATTTTCTCTTTCTTCACATAAAATAATCACCGCATAATATGCGGCGTTTATTTTATATTTAAGCTGTAATTCGTACTTCTGCCTCCGCTTACCGATTTTACAAGAATTTTGTGTGAAATAAGTACCGCTATATCTCTTAGCGCTGTGTCGGTGGAACATTGTGCCATTTGTGCCCAGGCTGATACCGAGACCGCTTCTAGCTGCCGTTGACGAAGCTCTTTCAGCATTTTTCTCTGTCTTGGTTGCGTAATAAGCGCATCGGCTCTCTCCCAGAAGGCATTTTTATATAAAATACCCGATAAATTCCCCGGCAAGGCTTTCTGCATATTTATGAAGCTTTTAATAAAAATGGACATAAAGCCGGTTAGGTTATTCCCTTCAGAAATTGATAGGACAGCGGATTCTCTGAGCATTCTCAAATCAGAAGCTAGAACTGAAGCCATGTTGTAGAAACAATGAGATGTGTTGTCGGATTGCCTTAAAAAGTAAAAAGACAACAAAAAACCTAAAAGCAGATTTTCAGAAGTATCGGTCTGACTTGCACAGAGCGAGAAAAAAACAACCCCTGCTTTTATTATGTCATCCTGCTCTGTATGTGAATCAAGCCAGCTGATAAGTTGTGAAATCATTAAGGTGCATTTTTCATCGGGCAAGGGGTACACACCCGATGTAATTGTTTTTATCAGGGCATGCCATCTCAAAACACATTCGGTGTCGGGCTGCAAATCCGGGTTTTCTACTATTTCATTTATCAATGATACCAAACATGATAAGGCTTTTTCGGCAGGAGGAAGATCCGGCAAACACGGTGCGCCTTGTGACTTCATGGCCTGTAACACCTGAGGACTGCCCAATTCATATCCCAAAACTTTCCCCAAACAGGCAACTTCCCCGACAATTATTTTCTGATGAATTTCGCTTTGAGTCTCTACTGGAAGGGTCCGCATCTCGCCCAGTAATTGCCCCTGTAAAAACCGGGCACGGCCTATTAAGGGAAGCAATACACCACTGTCCCATGTAAAATCCCCAGGTTGCACTGAATTATATAAAACCATATTTACCGCATATTATGCGGTAAATATACTATGTTTTTTTAAAATCTCTGATTATTTAACAAATTTTTTATGAACACAAAAATTTGTATCACCCAACAAGTGCAATATGTAAAGGCCGTGAGGCAGGGTTTGGGTGTCAATTGTTTTGAGATTTAAACCTGCAGTAGCTGACACCGATTCTGTCAACAGGAGGTTGCCGTTGATATTGCAAATGGACAGTGTAAGCAAACCGGCTTGTGGCATTTCAAAAGCCAGATTCAGTTTACTCTGAACAGGGTTAGGATACAAATTCACATGGGCATGGTCTGTAATACGGTTAATCCCCATATTACCAATCCACAAGGCAGCCACTTGTGTGGTGTCGGCTGGAGGAGCACACAGCCCGCCAACAATACAGCGCAGCAGGTAACCACTCCAGGCAAGAGGTGGATTAACAAGTGTAATGGAGGGTGTTGTAACAGCCGGAAACAGGGCATCGCTGCTCCAGCTGGTTCCATTGTCGGTGCTCACTTCCCACAAATATACAGGAGCGCTCCCTGAGCCGCCTGCTGTAAATACGGCTGTACCTCCGACATCAATTACCGTATCGTGCGGCTGCAGTATAATATTGCTCTGTACTTGCAGCAAGGCTGTGTCGGAATACAAAGTACAGGCGCCGGAAATTTTGCACCGATATAAGTTATTATGCATATTTAACTCCGGGTGAATGATGCGAAGAATTTTAGTCTGAACACCCTGGTAATGCATATCGGGTATTAACGACAACCAGGAAACCCCACTATTATACGACACCTGCCACCGGTACTGGTGCAGGGTGTCGGTAGTCTGTATAAAAAAGGTTATAGTATCAGCTGTATTGGTGCATATATTTTGACCTATTGGTTGTTGTGTTATAACAGGCGGCACCAGTACAGCTCCGTTAATAAGTGTGGCCAAAATCAGGGTGCCTCCTGAACCGTAAAAAAATACTGAGTCCCAGGTAAGCAAGGAATTTGCAGATGATATAAGGCTGAAATTCAGCACATAAATATAACCGTTAATATTCAGGGCATTGGTATCCACCGGTTTTTCCATCTGAATAACACCCAAAACGTCATCACAGGAAACAGTTGTGCCGTAGAGCTGAGGATTAAGCACATTGTATCCCGTATAGGTCATAATTCCTGGATCATAATGCAGCCTCATGGTAAAACCATAAATGCCCTGCATGTTTTCTGCGCTTACAGGCACCGAAACAATGCCATCTGTACAAACCGTTCCGGCGGTCAGGCGCAATGTTTGTGCATGAAGCTGAGCAAATAGCAGTAAACAGACAAACACCATCAAAAACCTGTACTTAAATTCCTCCATACTCATTTTTTAAAGTTTAAACATGACACCTATTTTGGCATCAGCCGACTGGTATTTTATGTTAAAGTTGCAGTTTTTCAGAATGCCATTCAGATTCTTATTATAGGCTGCCTGCATAAAGAGGGTGGTCTGCCCGCTAACATGATAGCCATAATACAGCGACAAATTATAAGACCAAATAACCTTATTAAGCAAAAGGCTTTGTGTGGCTATTGGGATAATTTCATTCGTACTGCTGTTGAGTAATGCCGATGAAGCATACGATAATAAGCCCATCGATATGCCACCAGAAAAACCCACCTGATGTTGCCCGTGATTCATAACATATCCCAAATTAAACGGAACCTCCATATACTTATACACATTCAGGTGGTTAAGTTTCATCATAGCTGTAGTGGTATCAGATAAACTCACCCACGAGGAATCAAATGTGATAATGGTATTGCCGGAATTGGCCGTGTCGGGATGAGAAGTAATAACCACATTGTAATAGCCACCTGTAGTATCAATATCCTTAATAAAATCATAAGCGTACGCGTATTTTTCTCCCAGTTGTCTTTGTACAATACCCGTCTGAACAGTAATGTCCTTCAACGTGCAGCGAAATTCCATACCATAATCGACAAAAAGCGTGTTAACTTCATTCTTCCTGCGAAAGGCACTTTCTTCTTTAGTAAGGCCTGTAAAGGATTTGAACACATAGGAAGGCATAGCGTAAAACAGCACTTCAAAACGCGGCTTGTACGGACTGTAACTGGTGGCAGGAGGCGTAGGCGACAGGACGTTTGATTTGTCCAACAATGTGGTTGTTGCAAGGCTGTCGTTTTGTTTTTCAGCAGCACTTTCATCTGGTTGTATGCCTGTATTTTCTGTTGCTTCCTGTTTAATTTCAGGGGTTATTGCCGTATTTTCTTTCTGTACCTCCCGGGGCTGCGGGGAAACCGGCGTTTTTTCTTCGGTAACGGACGTCGGGATAGGTGCGCCTGCTGCGCTAGAAGTGGGCATGGTAACAGCCTCTGCTGATGGTTTCTGACCTATTGTTTCATTTACAGCGGTTAGGGGTTGTGTTATCGGGTTTTGTAATTTTGGAACTGGTTTTGTGTTTTCTGCCAACACACCTGATATAGATGTTGGTGTAACAACATTCTTGCTGTTGTAAGAAGATTTTTTAGCTTTTACTTGATTTGCCCCCCCCTCATTCTGGTGCTCCGTTATCGGTGCCAAGGCCACCGAAGGCTTGGTTTCGGGAGCAGACGGGGTTTTACTCTCTGATTTAATGACCACCTCCGGCTGCATATCTGATATACCATTTGAGGGTTTTAAACCGTCTGCATTTTTTGATAAAGGTATTGTGTAATTTTGATAAACCCATATACTTACAGCAGTCAATCCAATCAGCACAAGCAATGCTCCAGTCAAGTAAAAGCCCTTAAACCACATCCGACGGGCATTGAGTTTCTTTTCGATACCTTTCCATACCGATGCGGAAGGTTGCTCGGTATAATTACCGAGGCCTTTGCTGAATAAGTCATCTATGGGGTTGCGGGTGGTCATGGGTTAATCATAATTTTACGATACGCGTTTATTTTTTCCTGCAGTATGCCCCTGGCACGCGACAACTGCGACTTGGAAGTGTTTTCGCTGATGTTAAGCATCGCGGCAATTTCTTTGTGCGAATACCCTTCAACAGCATACAGGTTGAAAACGATTCTGTAGCCATCGGCGAGGCTATTGATAAGTTTTAAAAGCTCTTCTGCTGAAATATCGTTGCCAGGTACAAATTCCGAGCTTGTAAGCGACTCGTGCCTTTCGTCAATAACTTCATTAAAGCAACGCTTTAACTGGCTTTTATAATAATTCAAAGCCGTATTGACCACAATGCGTTTAAGCCAGCCTTCGAATGAGCCTTCGTTTCTGTATGTTTTTAAGTGGGTAAATATTTTGACGAAAGCCTCCTGAAGTATATCTTCGGCTTCAGCCCTGTGTTTGCAATATCTTAAACATATACCGAACATTGTCGAAGCGTATTTGTTGTACAACATCCGCTGGGCTTTTGTGTCCTGCGACAGACAGCCTTCTATAAGTTCTGCATCACCCAGCATGAGTTCTTTGCTTTATAAAATAAGACAATATTAATAGGGAATACGTTGCACGAATTAAAAATAAAATTACAAAAAAGTTTTTACAAAATTATTTTCGCCAAAAGGCCGGTGACAATAAAATCATAACGGTAAACAATTCAAGGCGCCCCAGCAGCATCATAAACGACAAAAACCATTTGCCAAAAATGCTGACATGGGCAAAATTACCCATAGGTCCTACAGTGCCAAGTCCGGGTCCGATATTTCCAAGCGAAGAAGCAACAGCTCCAAGAGCGCTTTTAAAATCCAGTCCGGTCGTTGACATTATCAATGAGCCTAATGCAAAAATAACCATATAAAACAGAAAAAAAACCTGTACATTTAAAAAGCTATCTTTGGGAACAGGTTTGCCATTGTACTGCACCGGAAGTACTGCGTTAGGATGTAACAACCGCTTCAGTTCAAGAGAAAAATTTTTAAAAAGAAATATATGCCTTATCATTTTAATGCTCCCAGCTGTTGAACCAGAACAGGCCCCTGCAAAAAACAACAGAAAAACAAAAAACCACATCATACCCGGCCATATAAGGTAATCCGAAGACACAAATCCTGTTGTGGTTATAATAGACGTTACCTGAAACAGCGCATTGCGAATGGATTTCTCGACACCTGAAAAATGATTAAGAAACAAGAGAACTGCTATAATTAATGATGTTATAAAAATAAAAATAACATAAAATCGTAGTTCTTCATCACCCCAGAATTTACGCAACTTACCACTTAACGCATAATAGTGAAGTGTAAAGTTAATACCGGCAAGCATCATAAATACTACAACAACGTACTGAATATAGGGAGAATAGGCTGCAAAGCTGCTGTTTTTGGTCGAAAAACCCCCTGTGGCTATAGTCGTAAACGCATGACATATCGCGTCGAAAAGGTCCATTTTTCCTATAACGAGTAGAACTACCTCAACTGCGGTAAGTATCAAATACACCATCCCAAGTCTTTTGGCTGTTTCTCTGATACGGTGGTGTATTTTGTCCTTGGTTAGACCTTGAACTTCGGCCACATAAAGCGCCCCCCCGCCTATACTCAAAAGCGGTAATATGGCCAGCGAAAGCACAATTATACCAAAACCACCCACCCATTGAATAATACTGCGCCAGAACAGTATGCCCTTTGTAACCACTTCAATATCAGTATAAATACTTGACCCTGTTGTTGTTACCCCCGACATGGTTTCAAAAAAAGCATCGGTAAAACTGTTTACAGAACCACTGAGCAAAAAAGGCAGCGAACCGAAGACTGAAAATATAATCCAGGAAAAAGACGCCACAATATACCCCTCTCTTTTACCAAGC
>JAKIYU010000162.1 GCA_022708385.1 Bacteroidota bacterium
ATGAAAACTATACAATTTTATCTTGAAACATTGAATTAAAGTAAGCCGCCAATATTTCATCATAACTTAATATGCATGTAATAATCACTTAATATTCCGTTGCGAAATTTGTTACAAAAACCAAATAAAAAAAAACAAAAAATGAAAAAGATGAAAAAAATTACTTTTTTAATGCTGATTATGGCAGTAACTATGCAAGTGACTGCACAATTCTTCCACGGCACTACATACAGGGGTGCCTTTGGCGATGCTACTTCTACCGACTGGACGTCAGGCTGGGCTAACTGGGATCCCGAAAACACACCCTATCCTGCCACCAACACTACCGTAAGCACTGATATCACAACCAACACTACATGGGCCACAGGACAGGTTATATTGCTTCAGAATAAAGTATATGTTACAAACAATGCCACGCTTACTATTCAGCCCGGTGTTATCATCAGAGGTGATAAAAACACTGAAGGCACACTTATTATTACTAAAGGCGCCAAAATAATGGCAGAAGGTACTGCCGCCAACCCTATTGTATTTACTTCCAACTTCGACAACGACGGCAGCCGTGGCCCGGGCGACTGGGGCGGTCTTATCATCCTCGGAAATGCCGTTAATAACCAGGGAAGTGCAGTCGTTGAAGGTGGACTCGACCCTGTAAAAGCATCCTACGGTGGCTCCGACAACAACGACAATTCAGGTGTGCTGCGATATGTACGCATTGAGTTCGGCGGTTTCCCATTCCAGCCCGATAAGGAAATAAACGGCCTTACAATGGGCTCTGTGGGTGCAGGTACTACCATTGAATACATACAAGTCAGTTTTAATAACGACGATGCATTCGAATGGTTTGGTGGCAATGTCAACTGCCGTCACCTCATTTCGTACAGAAACCTCGATGATGACTTTGACACCGACTTTGGTTATAGTGGCAATGTGCAATTTGCCCTTGGCATAAGAGACCCCAACATTGCCGACCAAAGTGCCAGCTCTACATCCGAAGGCTTTGAATCGGACAACGACGGCAGTGGTACCACAGCCACCCCTCTCACCTCAGCCGTTTTCTCAAACGTTACGCTTATCGGCCCCTACAGAGGAAGTACCTCAAACAGTATCGATGCTAAATTCCGAAGGGCTCTGCGTATCAGACGCAATTCTTCCATTTCGGTTTTTAACTCCATATTTACAGACTTTCCTACTGGCTTGCATATCGATGGCAACTCAAGCGAAACAAATGCTACTAATAACAACCTGAAATTCAAAAACAATGTTCTGGCTGGTATGGGCACAAACCTACAGGTCAACTCAGGCAGCACATTCGACATACTGACATTTTTCCTAAACGGCAATAACGACACCCTAAATAATGCCGGAAATGTGCAATTTGTAAACCCATACCCTGACCTCACCGCCCTCAATATTGCCACACCCGACTACCGCCTTCAGTCTGCTTCTCCCATGCTTACGGGAGCCGACTTTACTGATCCCAAATTCGGTACGGTTATATGGGCGAATACCGAAAACCACCAGCTTGAAAATAACTTCACTGTATTTCCCAATCCTTCAAATGGAATTGTTAATATTACAAGTCAAGTTAGTAACTACGAAATACGCATCATAAACCTTTTGGGAGAAACAGTGTACATTAATGCATCTGGAAATACTTCAGGTGTTTATGATCTCAACCACCTTCCCTGCGGTATTTATGTCTTGAAAATTACCACTTTAAAAAACCAATTTACAGTAAAACTCTTTTTAAACAAATAAGCGATTACTATAAGCTAACAGAAGAAAAAACCGGATACTTTATTACGTCCGGTTTTCTTTTTTTGGTTTTATAATAACCGATAATAATATGCAAATAGTGATTATGGCGGCTATGGTTAGCAACGAATAAGCAATGGGAATTTTGTAAGGCGTATCGGCTATCAGCATTTTAACACCTACAAATACAAGGATAAACGAAAGGCCATACTTAAGGTAGTAGAAATACTCTGTAATACCTACCACTGCAAAATACAAAGCTCTGAGTCCAAGAATGGCAAAAACGTTTGAAGTAAAAATCACAAAAGTATCGTTGGAAATGGCCAGTATGGCCGGAATAGAATCAACGGCAAAAAGCAGGTCGGTAAACTCAATAACAATCAACACAATAAACATGGGCGTTGCATAAAGAATATGGTTCTTTTTGATAAAAAACTTACTCCCGTGCATTTCGGTAGTAACAGGCAGGAATTTTTTTAATAACCTTACAAGCGGGTTTTTGTCAGCATCCGAAGGCCAGTAAATATAAGAAAAGTCCCGAAAAAATAAATAATCCAATGGAATTTATTAATAAGTGCCACACCGGCAAAAATAAAAACAGCCCGCATGATAAGCGCACCCAATATGCCCCAGAAAAGTATTTTATGCTGATATTTACGTTCTACATTAAAGAAAGTAAAGAGCATAATAAAAACAAATAGATTATCAATACTGAGCGATTTTTCTATGATATAACCTGTAAGAAACTCAAGTGCTTTTTGCTTGCCCTGCCCTTCAAGGTCGAAATAATAAATGCCGAATGTAAAAAGCAGCGCCAGTGCAATCCATACAGCACTCCATATAAGCGCTTCTTTCATTTCGACCACATGAGCCTTTCTGTTAAATACGCCTAAATCAAGCGCTAACATCAGAAAAACAAACAACAAAAAGCCTAACCAGGCATAAATACTAACCATGACAATGATTTTCTAAAACGTACAAAATTACGAAATATACCAATATAACAATTTAAATAAAATCTGTTAATTTTATAGCTTCATTTTTTATGAGAAATTATGCTGCGTTTACAAATATTTTTAGGCATTTTAATTACTCTTCTTATACCACGGCATTTATCAGCTCAAAATGGTTTTGACTATAAATGTCTTATTGTTGACTACAGCGCAGATTCGTTAAATTTCAATGAAAATCCGGCAGACTCTAATATTAATTGCATTGAAATTAACAGTATTTTATCCTCTCAAATGCTGAACGAAATCTTTGAAAAAATTACATCAAAAGAAAATATTGTGAAAATAACACTGAATAACTATTCTGACAAACAATTGCCTGTTTCCTTTATTTCTTTTATTAATCTTCAACATGTAATTATTAGCAGTTGTCCTCAGATTAATTACAACAGCTTGTTCAGAATTTTAAAAAGAATGCCATCGCTTACCCATTTAGAGTTAATAGACAATGATAATGCTCCCATTCCTAATTCATTAAAGCATTTAAAAAAACTCCGTTGTCTTTCTGTTAAAGATTACGATTTTGTAAATGCAGATGCCCTTTTTAAAAATTTGTCCCTACTGCCGAAACTTAAGCATTTAACCCTTAGTTCTTGCGGACAAGTTAAATTAAGTTCAAACTGCATTTTCCCAACTAATCTTCAGTCCCTAGACCTCTCCGATAACTGGTTAACTAATATCCCTGCAAAAATTTCCCAGAACAAACAGCTTGAAGTTCTTGATATCTCTGAAAACAACTTCAGAGACACACGCAACATACTATCTGTCATTGCTGGGCTACCTCTCAAAAGTTTGAAGGTGTCCTGTTACGATATTTTTGATTCTTTAGCATACATTAAGACTTTTCCCACAGTTGAATTGAAACTGAACATTTACCGAAACTTTAATAATATAAAAGCCCTTCATGACAGTATTCAAACACAACCCACAGCTCCATTTATTGAAAGTTACTACCAAAACAGCATCAAGCCTGTGATAGGCTACCCCGAAAACGAAAGGGCCATTTACCCTATTAACAACCAGAAATCAAATAAACTTTTATATAAAACGGGCTCAGTTATAAACATCCCTGCAGATGCTTTTACAGATGCCAATGGGCTTCCTGTTAAAAGTGAAATCAAAATTTACTACAGGGAATTTACCGACCTCGCTGAAATCTTAGCACATGGCATCAGATTACAATACGATAGTGCCGGAAAAAACCATTATTTTCAAACAGCAGGCATGTTCGAAATGTTTGCTGCCACAGACAATCAGGAAGTTTTTCTGGCACCCGGCAAGAAAATTCAAATCGACTTCTCAACTACAGATACCGCTTCAGGCTTTAATTTATACAGGCTCGACAATACATCAGGCCATTGGCAGTATAACACGCCTATTGCAAACGATGTCAGCATTACACCTGAAAACCCCAACCCTGCTTACCGCCTGTACAGCAAACTAATAAATAACGACATAACTTATTTCAACGACAGGTACAAGGACACAACTTATGCGCGTACCAGCATTATACCAGCACAGTATTATATTAATAACCGAAAAACAGATTTCCCGTATTTTAAAATCAAAAGAGCCTCGAAATACATTAAAGACAAACTCATCAAAAAACAACCTTCCTTCTATTTCGACATGATTAATTATGGCATCTATAAGGAACTAGCCGCATACAGAAACTATGTATGGATATACGAAGGCGCTCTCGATAAAAAGGAATTTGCAAATACTTATCTTACCCGAAAAAAATGGACAGACATCCGCGTGAGCTATAACCCCGATGACTATATATTCGAAATTGAATTGAAAAACACACAGGGTTTTTCTACTTTTAAAGCCTGGCCCTACCGCTCCAATATGTTACCCGAAAGAGAAAAATATGAGAAAGAATTTATCAGAGCAGATAAACGATATAATAAAACTTTAAACAGAATTCAAACCCGCTTCGACAAAAAACTCGACAAAAAACGGACTCAAAAACAAAAGAAAATCTGGGAGGAAATCTACAAACTGATGACACCCGAAGAAAAAGTCATGAGCAAAAACGAATGGATATCTTATGCCCTCAAATGTCTTGAAAGAGAGCGCGATAGTTTAAATCGCACATCACTCAATGTTTTCAGAGCCACCAGGAGCTTTCAGATTGATGGCTTTGGCCTATGGAATTTGGACAAAATTTACAAAATGCCCGACCGCTTTGAGTTTATCGCTTCATTTTTTGATGCATTGAATAATCCTCTTACTTATTCCACTTTATACGTTATTGATAATACCGACAAGACTTTAATATCATTTCCTTTTACAGGGAGTAACAAAATAAGCATTAAAAACGGCTCTGAAACTGCGTTTTTTATGGTTAATACCAATGGCAGTATCGCCATCGTTGATAAGAATAATGTTAGAAATTCAATTGCCGCTTCCAAAGGAAATAACATAAGTTTTACTGCTTACGAAATTGACCCTAAATTGCTTAGCACAGGCGACCTGCGAAATTTACTGGGGTTATAGAAAAACTTCCTTAGAGGTCGCCCCTTTCAATCATAATAACAATCTCTTCAATCATCTTATCTTCGCCTGTTGGGTCGTACTCATCCTTAAGATTGGCACCGAATAACTTGGCTACCGACTGCCAGAAAAATGCAGACAACGTGCCCCTGAATTCCCTGATAATGGCATAAGAAGTGGCGCCAGTTTCCCTGTCAATAAGCTTTATTAAAATTTTTCCCTGCGAAAAAGTCATATCGCGTATATCTTTCTCAAATTCCTTTTTAAGCTCTTCCTCAGCAATTTTCATCAGCCTTTTCTGTTCTTTTTCCGATTTAACAGATATAATTACAGCCTCATATTCCCTCATTTTTTCAGCTGCAATAACCGCATACGGGTAAACCTTCTTGACATTCCTGATAAGTTTGTTCCATTGCTTTTCTTGTTTCTTCGATTTAAAAACCTTTGGCGCATATACCCGCACAATCGGCAATGACATATAAGCAATAGTGTCCCCGTCAACAACAGTAGCCCGTACCGTAATGCCCTCGACAGTTTGAGATTGAAGATTATTAATAAAGAACAGAGAACAAAGAAGTATAATTATTATTCGTTTGTTATTACTGTAAAAGATTATTGGATGCAGGCATTTAAAGCCCAGTGATTTGAACCATCCCAACGGAACAATATCTGTAGCAGCGCTATTACACTCGCACGCTTTTGGTTGCTGGAAGTTCAGCAAGTCTTCTCTAAATAAAAAGCTACCATTTCTCATTATTCTGAGATTATTTTGTGTTTCAAATTAAATTCCTTTTAAAACTTTTTTATAAAATCTTTCTTTATCATTTGTCAGTCGAAGGATATAAACACCGGAGGGAAGACCTTGTAGGGATAGAAAGTAGGTATTTGAG
>JAKIYU010000163.1 GCA_022708385.1 Bacteroidota bacterium
TAGCTAAACGCTTTTTTGGCGTTCCAGTATTTTATAATTACGCAATGGCTGATGGAATATTTGAAATGCTAAAGTCTACACGCTCTGGTATTATTAACTTTAAAGGCAAAATTGGGTTAAAAGGTGAGGAACTTCAGCTATCTTTGTTCCCTGATTGAAAATTTTGAGGAAACTCCAGTAAACATTAAAACATTATTAAAAAAAAACAAATTTTGTTTTTTGTTAATTATATATTTGTACAAAATTTGAAAAACAATAATATTTTTTTTAGCTATGGAATTTAAAATGTCAGAATTGCAAAAGTATGGTATTAAGAATGTTGAAAAAGTTTACTATAATTTATCCTATGAGGAATTATTCAGGCATGAAACAGATGAAAACCTGAGCGGTTTTGAGAAAGGATTTGTTACCAGTTGCGGCGCTGTGGCTGTTGATACGAGTATTTTTACCGGACGGTCGCCAAAAGATAAATATATTGTCAGGGAAGAAACATCAGAACAAAACATCTGGTGGGCAGGCCCGCAACGTAAAGGGTCGGACAACAAACCCATAAGTGAAGAGGTGTGGAAGGATCTGCTTGTTTTGTCTCAAAACCAACTTTCCGGTAAAAAATTATATGTAACCGATGCTTTTTGCGGTGCCAATGAAAGCACACGTATCAGGATAAGAGTAATTACCGAAGTGGCCTGGATGTCGCACTTCGTGAAAAATATGTTTATAAGGCCAACGGAAGAAGAATTAAAGACTTTTGAACCGGATTTTGTTATGCTGAATGCTTGTAAGACAGTTAATCCCGATTGGAAAAAGCATGGGTTAAACAGTGAAGTTTTTGTGGCTTTTAATATTAAGGAAAAAATGGCTGTTGTTGGAGGAAGCTGGTATGGTGGTGAGATTAAGAAAGGTTTTTTCTCTATTATGAATTATTTCCTTCCTTTACAAGGTATAGCTGCGATGCATTGCTCCGCCAATATGGGAAAAGAGGGCGATACTGCTTTGTTTTTCGGCCTTTCTGGAACCGGCAAAACCACATTGTCGGCAGATCCTGACAGATTGCTTATCGGGGACGATGAGCATGGCTGGGATAATGACGGAATATTTAATTTTGAAGGTGGTTGTTATGCCAAGTGTATTAATCTGAGCAAAGAAAATGAACCCGATATTTATGAAGCCATCAGAAGAGACGCTTTGCTCGAGAATGTGGTGTATGATAAAAACACAGGTATTATTGATTATGCTGATGGGTCAAAGACAGAAAATACCCGTGTTTCATATCCGATTTTTCATATCAGAAATATTGTGAAACCCGTATCCAAAGGTGGGCACCCCAAAAAGATTATTTTTCTGACAGCCGACGCATTTGGTGTATTTCCTCCTGTAGCTAAATTAAACAAAGAACAGGCAATGTATTACTTTCTGAGTGGTTATACTGCAAAACTGGCCGGTACAGAAAGGGGCATCGTTGAGCCTTCTCCAACTTTCTCATCGGCGTTTGGCGCTGCTTTTCTGTTGTTACATCCCACGGTTTATGCCGAACAACTTGGTGCTAAAATGTTGAAACACGGGGCCGATGCTTATCTCGTAAACACTGGTTGGATTGGTGGCCCTTACGGTGTGGGAAAGAGAATAGATATCAAATCAACAAGAAATATAATAAAGGCCATACTTGATAATTCTATTGATAAAGCTGAGTTTACTGAATTAAAACCATTTGGCCTGATGATACCAACCCAGGTCAATGGTGTAAACAGCGCTGTTCTTAATCCTGCCAAAAGCTGGCTCGATGAAGCTGCCTATTATAAACAAGCAGATATGCTGGCGGCCAAGTTTATAAATAATTTCAAAACATTTACCGATACACCCGAAGGCCAAAGACTCGAAATGGCCGGCCCTAAAATATAATTTTTCTGACCCTCGAAATTATTTTTTATTTTTGTATAAGTATTTCTTTTATTAATCAAGGCGATTCTTATGGTAGTAAAAAGAACATTTGATGTTTTGGATAAATATGTCAGTGAATTTCCTGCTAAAAAGATTGCTCTTGCAGGTAAGGATCCTGGGGGGTATTTTGAATATTCTTCAGCAGATTATCTTAAGAATTCAAACAATATCAGTTATGGCCTCCTGGCGCTGGGTATCACGAAAGGAGATAAAATTACATCCATTACCTTTAATCGTCCCGAATGGAATTTTCTCGATATGGGCATAGCCCAGATTGGCGCCATTCATATTCCCATTTATCCAACTATCAGTGATGCTGATTATGAGTACATACTTAAACATGCCGAAGTAAAGATGATTTTTGTGGCGGGAGAGGAGATGTATAAAAGAATTAAGCACATTCTTCCGCAAATACCTTCTTTACAGGCTTTATATACATTCAGGGATTTACATGGTTTCCAGCATTTGGCTGAGTTGATGGAACTGGGCTCTAAAAAAAGTGACGAAGCGAAACTCAAAGAAATAAAGGATAGTATTACCGAAAACGATATTGCAACAATAATTTATACTTCAGGAACAACGGGTACTCCCAAAGGTGTTGTACTTTCCCATAAAAACCTGGTAAGTAATTTTATTGCTGCATCGAAAATACCCCCCTACGGTCCGGAGCATACGGCATTAAGTTTCCTGCCAATTTGCCACATTTACGAACGCATGCTTAATTACATGTATCAATACCTGGGTATGACTGTGTATTATGCCGGTTCACTTGCTAATCTGCCTGATTATTTTACGGAATTTAATCCGCATGTGTTTTCAACCGTGCCCCGCTTACTTGAGAAAATTTTTGCCAAAGTTATTGCAAAGGGTAATACACTTAAGGGTATTCAGAAGAGAATATTTTTCTGGGCTTTGGATGTGGCGCTTAATTATGATATTGGTAAAGAAAATAAATGGCCTTATGGCCTTAAATTAAAAATAGCCCATATACTGGTGCTGGGCAAAATTAAAATCACCCTGGGAAAAAATGCCGATATCATAGTCTCGGGCGGAGCTGCCTTGCAGGTAAGGCTTTGCAGGTTTTTCTGGGCACTCGGTATTCACGTACTCGAAGGTTATGGTTTAACCGAAACATCTCCTGTGCTGACTGTTAACACACTCGAACCTCATGGGACAAAATTTGGCACTGTAGGCCTCCCATTCGACGACGTGCAGTTGAAAATTGCCGAAGATGGCGAAATACTTTGCAAGACACCCGGACTTATGCTGGGCTATTATAAGGAAGAAGCGATGACGCGGGAAGTTATTGATACTGATGGCTGGTTTCATACAGGCGATATAGGCGTTATTGAAAGTACAGGGCATTTGAGAATTACCGATAGAAAAAAGCTAATTTTTAAAACATCTTTTGGCAAATACATTTCACCACAACTTATTGAAAATAAATTTAAAGAATCTTTATTCATTGACCAGATTATGGTCTTTGGCGAAAACCAAAAGTTTGCTGCAGCTCTTATCGTACCTGAGTTTTCAAACCTTACAGCATGGTGCAACGAAAAAGGCCTTAAATTCGACAATAAAACCGATATGGTAAACAGTCTGGAGGTAAGAAACCTGTTTAAAAACGAAGTGGCTTATCTTAATTCCTCTTTAGGCGATTACGAAAGGATTGCTCAATACGAAATTCTTGATAAGGAGTGGAGTATTGAAAGCGGTGAATTAAGCGCTACCCTGAAAGTTCGCAGAACCTATATAACAAAAAATTACAGAGAATATATGCTTAAAATATTCCCTGACCTTTAGAAACCTTCCTGCTTATTGAATTTTAAACTCAAATTTCATGTTGTACCTGCTTTCACTTTCTTCTTGTCTGAATATTAAACCTTTCAGTTTGTTGACGACATAAGATTTAAGGTCTTCATTACTTGCATTGGTTATATCAATGTTGACAGTGCCGCCATCCGAAATCGAAAAGCTTACCATTACCACGCCTTCTATTTTTTCCTTTTTAGCAAAATCGGGATAGGTTATTTCTTTTTTGATAACATCTTTTATGTTATCAGGTTTAATAGTATTGGCAAAAGAACTTAAGCATAAAATGGCAACAAAACCTAATGTGAAAACTACTTTTTTCATGGCTTTAATATTTTAGTGTTTAATAAATTGAAAATAATTTTTTATTTTAAGCAGTATATAACCTGTTTGAACTGCCTGAAATCATGAATAGGACGCCTGGGTAATTTGAAAAGTTACACAACATTATTTTTTATTCCCGCATAATTAAAATTTTTAATTTTATCTAAAATTGAAAATTATGCGCATAGATATACTTACATTATTCCCTGCCATGTTCAGCGGGGTATTTGGAGAATCTATCATTAAAAGGGCACTGGCTAAAAAACATGTGGAAATTTATATTCATAACATAAGGGATTATGCTTTAAATAAGCATAAACAGGTGGATGATTATGCTTTTGGCGGGGGGGCAGGTATGGTTATGATGATTGAACCTGTTGCAAATTGTATCCGTAAACTGAAAGGTGAAAGGAAATATGATGAAGTGATTTTCATGACACCCGACGGAGAAGTTTTTGACCAGATGAAAGCCAATTATTTTTCAACGCTCTCAAATCTTATCGTTCTTTGTGGCCATTATAAAGGAATAGATGAAAGAATTAGGTCTTTATTTATTACTAGAGAAATTTCGATTGGAGACTATGTGTTATCCGGTGGTGAAATACCTGCTATGGCATTTTGCGATGCTGTAATCAGGCTGATTCCCGGTGTGCTTAATGATGAAACATCAGCCCTGTCCGATTCATTCCAAAACGGCTTGCTTTCGGCTCCTGTATATACGAGACCTTCCGATTTTGAGGGACATAAAGTGCCTGCTGTCCTTTTGTCGGGTCATGATAAGGAAATTGAAAAATGGCGCTCTGAACAGTCTCTTTTGCGCACGGAACAACGGCGTCCCGATTTGCTGAAATAAACAGCGAACTTTTTCTTCAGAAACCTAAACTAATAGAATTTTTTTGCGTATTAACTTGAATATAAGTAAATTTGCTATTACATTTACTTAAAATGTTGCAGGTTAAAAAATATTCAACCAATCTTAACGGTATTTTTTTGCTTTTAGCAACTTACTTTGTTATTAATTGTGAAACAATTTTCGCTGAGGGTACCCGACAAATACAACCTACCCCCCTTAGCTATGGCAGGGTTCAGATTATGCCTTATGTTACCAATTTTGCCATGTTTGATGCTACACCTGAGCACAGACTACATATAAGTATTTGTAATCAGGGTGAAAAGATTTGTTATGGTTTTGGGAGTGTTAAGAGTTACGATGGTATAACACAATACGACATGATTTACCGCATAAAAGACCCTAACGGAAACATTGTGGTTGGACCTGCGCCTCTTCCTGGCAATGGTGCGGGATTTATTCCTAATTACAATCAAGCATTTAATGGGCCTAATCTTTCCAATCCCGGAGGTTACACGCCATTGGTATATATTCCGCAGATGACTGGCGATTATTATATTGAATTTTCGTTTACGCAGCCTTACGGCATGGAAAGAAGGGTTTTTGATTATTTTGATATAACAGTGCTTACATCTTCAAATCAGCCTGTAACCGGACGAGTTTGGTCAAAAAACTGGCAGTTGACTACGAATCCCTCGTCGGGTTCGGCAAGCCCATATATGGATGGTTTTGATGGCAAAATGTACATTTACTCTGACGACGGGGTGGTTACGTCCATAAACCTGAATAATATGCAACCCTTTGTATTTAATATTTCAGCCAATAAAACGGGCTGTTTTAATACGGGTAATTTTTATCAGGACAGAAAATCGGTGGATGGCAATAATACCTATGCACAGTATAAGATATTTCTCAATAACCCTGACTCCACTTGCTTTCCTACTGGTTTTTTCGGTAGTATTACAGCGCCAACTACCATAACCGGTTGTCCAGGCCAGTTTTGTGTGAATATTACGGTTGATAAGCCAGGGACTGTTGAAGTCTTGCTTAATCTTAACGGTGTTCCCGGGTATCAGGCAGGCTCAGCAGATGTCATTTTTTCGATGAATGTGGTTCCCGGAGTGAACTGCAT
>JAKIYU010000164.1 GCA_022708385.1 Bacteroidota bacterium
ATTTCGTTGGTTTTAAGTTTGAGTAAAATGGGAACATTCAAATACTTGACGTTATACTTGCGGCTTTGTAAATAAAAAGGCACTGTATCTCCTTCGGGAAAATACAATATCTTTGATGTATTTATATAGTCCACATTGCCACGGTTGTCATTAATCTCAACACCGGTAAGTAAACCATAATTTGGTGCAAAGTTAAACTCAGCCATAAGCCCATATCCAAAATTAAGGGCAGCATTGCCATTTTTTAAATCTTTACTTTCCGTCTTTAAAAAAGAAATAGAGGGCACGGCTTTTAGACCAAAGCTGAATGGTTTAAATTCGGAAGATTCCTGAGCGTTAATGAAAAGAGGTAAACAAAAAAATAAAGTTACTACGATGATTGCTATCTTTTTCATACTTTTGATTTTACTTTTGTTTATACTGTTTTTAATTTGTATGCAAATATAATTTAAATTTTTAAGTAATGTTTCGAAAAATAATTCCTCTTTTTTTGTTTTTAACTTTAATTAATATTTCCTGCCGGCATCATAACCCATTGGAAGTAGACCTCACAAAAGTTGAACCTCCGGATATCCATATAAAGCGATACGAAAAAGTGTTGTTTGCCATTTCGAAAGACAGCATCAGGCAAGGGTTAAATAATTACCGTAGTGAATTTCCTTTTTTTATAGGAGACGCCATAGATACGCTTGATATAATTAACCTTGCTAATTTTATAACCGACCCTACTGTCAGAAAGACTTATGATGATGTTGTTAAAATGTATCCCGATTTAGAGTCTATAGAAAAGGAACTCAATAAGGCCTTGCATTATTTCAAATACTATTTTCCCGACATTAGAATTAAAGATGTTTACACATACATTTCAGGTTTTGATTTCGAGCACCCGGTAACTTTTACCGACAGTGTGTTTGTTATTGGAATAGATATGTATATGGGGAGTGGATATTTTTTCTATCCCATGCTGGGTATTCCCGAATACAAGACCTACAGGATGCGCAGGGAAAATATTACCGTTGATTGTATGAGCGAACTGGCGCGCCAGATAATACCCTTAAACAGCCTGCAGTTTAATTTTTTAGAACGCATGATTTACGAAGGTAAGCTGCTGTATTTTCTGGATATGACTATGCCCCTGACTGATGACACTTTGAAAATTGGATTTAAAGCATCTCAGCTTGAATGGTGCCAGAAGAACGAAAAAAACATCTGGGGCTTTTTTATGGGGCAGGATTTATTGTACAGCTCCGACCGTAAAGTCATTGCCCGTTTTATGGACGACGGGCCCTACACACCCTCTTTTGCCGCTGAATCGCCGGCACGCACCGGCGCCTATATTGGCTGGCAAATTATTAGGAGCTTTATGGAAAATACCGAAACAGCACCACCTAAGTTATTTGCAATAAACGATGCACAGGCCATACTTAAAAAATCGAAATACAAACCCAAAAATAAGTAAACTAAAGTTCTAAATGTAAATTCAAACATTCAACAGCCTGCCTATCGGACTACATGTGGACTTTACAAACGGAAGATTAACCCAAAACCGATTGAATATAGTCCAAACGTCAATTACTCGTTTTAATATTTCAATTTGCTATGATTTATTACCAATGCCTTTTTAAAAAAGCCATTGGTTCAGCCCTATCGGGGTTACCCTTATGGAAACATGAGTTCGTTTTTATAAAAACTTCTAATGATTAATTCGGGATAAATGAAGTTGGGTTGTTTGAAAACAACAATATATATAAGGCTGCTTTTTTTAAAATACAATAGCCCCTCAATAAATTGAGAGGCCTTGCAATTGCTGAGCCCGTAAACTCAACAATGCAATTATACAACAATAATTAACACAAATCAACTATTTGCCAGATAACCATCATACATATATTTATTCAACCGACAAGCTGTATCTCTATAACAACGATTACCCAAAAAATTTCGGCAATGTATATCATGCTTTGATAAGAAAAGTAAGCCTGAATGGAGATTCTGTAATTTTTAACGGCTCATTCTATAAAAAAGATGTCTCTTCTTCCAAGCGGATAGTTACTACTGAACAGTTGCCCAAATCGGTTTTGAATATCGATTATACTTATAATAACATCCATTTTGAATGGTCTGCACCTTTCTTTGAAGCGGAAGAGGAAACCGAGTACAGTTATTTTTTGAAAAGCAATGACGAAGGCTGGTCAAACTGGAGTAAGCGCAGCGACAAGGAATACACCAACCTGTTTAAGGGCAGCTATGCTTTTCATGTTAAAGCGCGCAATATATACGGTACGGAAAGCCTAACGGCAACCTATCGTTTTGTTATTCTTTCGCCATGGTACAGGACATTATGGGCGTATCTTGTTTATATAGCTCTTTTTTACTCCTTGTATGGGGTATTGTGAAACTATCGGTTTACCGCCTGCAAAAGATTAACGAAGCCTACGGAAAATACCTGCCCGGTTCATTTCTTAAGATGCTCGACAAACGCCGTGTAATTGATTTCCGTTTGGGAGATATGACCGAAAAGGAAATGACCATAATGTTTTCGGACATCCGCTCTTATACCAAGCTCAGCGAAAGCATGACACCACATGATAATTTCAGGTTCCTGGTACGATACCTGCGTCATATAGGGGAAGTTTTTCACAACAACAAGGGATTTCCCGTGCAATATTATGGCGATGGCGTTATGGCCATGTTTCATGGTAAAACAGATAATCCTGTGCAGGCCATTATCGATATGCACCGCAGGGTAGCAGAATATAGCGCAGAGCGCATTAAAAAAAGACGCTCTGAAATAAAAATCGGCATTGGTTTACATACCGGCAAAGTGATAATGGGTATCAGGGGCGATGCCTGGCGCTGGGAAGGGGGTATTGTTGGCGATGCTGTTAATATTGCATCGCGCATCAAGGGGTTAACCAAAATCTTTGGTGCTGCTACTGTAATTTTCGAAGATGTTTATAACAAAATCGAGAAACCGCAGTTGTTTCATTTCCGGTTTCTGGGTAAGGTAAAATTAAAAGGTAAAAACCAAACTATTAAAGTATATGAACTTTTAGATGGTTTACCCGAGGATGTTTTTAAACTTAAAATGCAGATAATAAACGATTTTAATAAGGCCACAGGATTGTTCGATAACGAAAAATTTGATGAAGCCCTGGCACTTTTTGAACAAATTTGTACCGTTTATGACGACCTACCTCGAAGTATTATATCAATGTAATTAACAGCATTAAAGAAAAACCTCAATGCCATTTCGATGGCGCACTGGTAATTGATATTAAGTAAGGTTTTTATTTAAGAATTACAAATTTCTGTAACCCTGTACTATTAATCCCAACAGCTTTAATACAATATAATCCGTTTTTTAAGTCTGCAAGCGAAAGGGAGTTTTGCCCCATATTCAATTTGGCAGAGAGAATGAGTTTCTGAGTCATATCGTATATAAATATTGTGCAACTCTCTTTTAAAAAGATCTCAATTTTTTCATTAACAGGATTTGGATAAATAGAAAAATCGATGTTTTTACCCATATAATCATCAGAGCTTACAGTAACTAATTTGATGGTATTACTGCGAGATGCAGTATTTAAAAGTTTATTCTTAGCTGAGCTGCTGCAACTAAAACCTAAAGCATCAATACGCCAGTTGCCATTGGGGTAATTTGAAAAGAGCGGGTCGGTGGCCAATAAGCCCGAAGGGGTAACAATTATTTGCCAGTTTCCGGTGTTGTCGTTATCTCTTAAAAGAGCGTATCCCAAAACGGGATTAGTTTGTCCCGATTCAATGGTATAAGCATTCCATGTAAAATTAGAGAAGTTTTGCTGCACAAACATTGTTTGATGATAAGGACTTTTTTCGCTTAAAATGCCACAAGTATCGCGAATGGCAATTTTATAGAACCAAGAGGAGTAAAGCGGGCTGCCTGCATTAGGCCCGCCAATTTGAGATAAAGTATCTATAAAAACGCCAGGAGAATTGGCCGGTAGGCTGCCAATTTGTAAATAATTTGAAGACAAGGCATCTTTTCTATAAACATAGAAAGAATCAACATTTGGGTATAAAGATTCATCCCAGTAAATTATATTATATTTATAATTTGTTGCACTATCAGTTGACACCATGCAAATATGAGGTGCGGGAACATTACAACTGGGGTCATATTTCCACATGTCATCAGTGGTGCTACCTGTTATAGTGCCTGTGCCAACAAAAGCTTCGTTTCCGATAGTGAAAGCAATAGAACGATAACGAGGGGTGCCAGGAAAAGGAGAAATAGGTGACCATGTATTGGTACTTTGATCCCAGCTCCAAAAATCCGAAGTAAAATTATGTCCGTTACCCAGATAGGCTTTGTTACCTATAGAAAAGGCGATAGCTCTATGCATAGGGGTACCGGGATAATTGGCTTTTTGTGTCCATGTATCAGTCGGTTGGTCATATTCCCAAAGGTCGTTATAAAAAGTACCCATAGCATCTCCGCCGGTAGCAATATAGGCTTTATTTCCTATAGTGAAGCTCACTGCACCGTAACGTACAGGGCCCGGCAAATCGTTTTTTTGTGTCCAAGAATTCATAATAGGGTCATATTCGTAAAAATCTTTAAAAGCATACCCACTGTTAAGGCCACCACCTACATAACCTTTACCATTTAATGCAAAACCTACCGCAATAGCACGCCCTCCAATAGGTGAGCCTGTGCTATCTGTAGCGCCAAACCCTGCTTTTTGTGTCCATACATTTGTCAATGGGTCGTACATCCAAAAATCATTCAGTTCAGTAAAACCGTTACCTAAGCCCGCGTAAATTTTATCGTTTATAGTAAAACAAACAGGGTCATTTCTGATATCGCCTCCTATATTAGCCTTCTGTGTCCATGTGTCCGTTAAAGGGTTGTATTCCCAGAATTGTGTCGTTCCACCTTTAATTGCATAACCTTTATTAAGAGCAGCGGTAGCAGCGCCCATGCTTGAATTTCCACCACCAAAGTCAGAAACTGAACTCCAGATGCCTTGAGCACTTAATATGTGAGTGATTGTCGTTAATAAAAAAACAGTTAAAACAAATTCAATTCTTTTCATAATAATTAATATTTTGATTTAAAATTAATTTGGAAAGTAATATTTACGTAAAAATACATTATTTTTTTTAATTTCTCTGTTTTTACATTTAAATTTTGTATTGTTTAACTGCAACCCCGAGCTCGCAGATATTGAAGGTAAGTTGTGAATTAGTCTCATTTGCTTGCCCTGAGTGCAGCTGCAGGCTTAGTCGAAGGGTATCTTTGACATCTGATAAACACCATTTCGTACCACGTGTTAGAACAAAGTTGCGTTGTGAATTGGTTTCATTTTGTATCTTTGACATCTGATAAACACCAGACCATGACTTAAAAACCTGAAAACGTTGCAGTTATGTCGAAGATTTGAAAAAAAAGTTGTTTTATCAGCACAACCGGTCCCGGCGACCGGTTTTTTTTTTGTATTGTGACATTCTGATAATACTGTCGTTATAAGGATAAAGATTAAAAATCACTATACCTCAAGTCCAAATTCTTTTGCTTTTTGAATATTTGAAAGTTTAAAACCTCCCTTAGCCGTAAATTCATTGTATGATGAATAGGGCCATTCTGAAGGGTGATTTACCATGCCTGCATTCAAGGGGTTGTTGTGTATGTAATTAAAACATACCTGCGGGTATTCTTTTTCAGGCAGGCTTTGATATAGAACAGTTCCGGATTGGGTATCAAAAAATGAAGGGGTGATTCCCTGATGTTGGGTCAGGCAAATAGCTTTGGTATGTGGCCTGAACAGTGAACCGCTGCTGTTTTCCTGAATGTTTATTGCCCGGGTATAAGATGTTAATAATATACCAATCGATTTGTTTAAAGTCGTAGTACGACTTACTACTACTCCATTATTTGAGTCAGTAAAATAAGTCGTGGTACGACTTTGCTGATGACTTTGAGCCGGCTTAGGATTAGTTTCATCTTGAGTCATCTGATGAGGATGCTCAAGAGTGTGCACATAAACCAGCAAATGAAAATGATTCGGCATCA
>JAKIYU010000165.1 GCA_022708385.1 Bacteroidota bacterium
CGCCCGCCTGCCCGTTTATGTGCTCTTTATAAGTGCATTTTTTCCCGATAACAGGGGCAACCTGCTCTTTGGCATATACCTTCTCGGCATTCTCACGGCCATTATTGTTGCCATACTATTTAAACGCATTCTTTTTCGGAAAAAGGAAGCGCCTTTTGTTATGGAATTGCCTCCTTTCAGAATACCTACCAACCGCTCAACTTTCAGAGGCATGTGGGGCAAAGGCGCCGAATACCTGAAAAAAATCAGCAGCATTATACTCATTTCTTCAGTAATCATTTGGGGATTTAGTCATTACCCTGTAAAACAGGCATTTGACAAAGATTACGAAATGGAAATCATCTCTCTTGAAACCAGTTATGCCAAACGTATTTTGCTTGCTGAAGATGTTCAGAGCGATTTTCTTTTACAGGAAAAAGACAACAAACGACATCGGCTTGAAATGGAAAAACAAGCCGAATTGCTTGAATATTCTTTACTTGGCAGAATCGGGCACTTTATAGAACCGGTTATAAAACCGCTTGGATTCGATTGGAAAATGGGCATTGCTCTTCTGTCGGGAGCTCCTGCAAAGGAAATTATTGTAAGCACCCTGAATGTGCTTTACAAAGGCGATACAGAAAGCCAAAATAACATTTCACTCATAGATAAATTGAAAGCACAAAGCATTTCTGCCGACAATCAAAACAACAGCCAACTATCCCCCCTGACGGCGCTTACATTTATGATTTTTGTACTTTTATATTTCCCATGTATCGGCACGTTGGTAGTCATTTCGCGTGAATCAGGCCACTGGAAATGGGGCGTCTTTGCTGCTTTCTATACCACTTTTATTGCATGGATAGCAGCGTTTGCCGTTTACAACCTGGGACAATTATTTTAAACAGGCAATATTAAAGACCCAGTTTTTTTGCTATCTCTTTAGGGATGGCATTTTTATGCAACATGATGTTCGTAGTCTTATAAAGGAAATAAGATTTGGAAGCATATAAAAAACCGTTATACACGTGGTTTTCGTCCGACCATGAATTTTTCACTTTCAGATAATCGGTACCATTCTGGTCTTTTGCCAGTCCGCATATAAGCATGCCGTGGTCGTCTTCAGTCTGGTAGTTGTCAAATGCCTTTTGCCTTATTTCCTGTGTAATATCGAGCTTGTAAAGTTGTTCGTTACGTTCTTTTTCGGTCAGTTTTTCCCATTTGGCTTTTTCGGAGCCGCTCAGTTCTTCAATTTTAATCTCCGGTATTACGGCAATGCCTTTGTTCCACGAAAAGCCTTTTTCGCTTACATCGGTAGCCCAACCCACAGTGTAGCCGTTATTGACGGCATAAACCACTATCTGCCACATATCTTCGAGGGGTACATTGTAAACAGTTTCATGGGCCCAGTTGTCGGGCAATTCCATAACAAATTTTTTATAAAAAGGATGATGCGAAAACGATGTAATAGGAATATAATCATCGGGGTTAATACCCATCTCACTTGCAAAAGTTTTAGGTGTGTATTTTTTACCATTATAATCGAAATTTTCAGGTATTTTCCCAAAATAGGTATCAAGCAAGCCGTTAAAACCATCGCGCCAAACAGGGGTAATTTTTTTATTCTCATTTTTCACAATAGCTTCGATAAATGCCTTAAGCACTTCATCAATTTCGCCGTGAACATGTTTGCCTTCTCCATATTTCAGGCCATCATATACACTTTCGGGTGTGATGCCCATTTCCCTGACCACATTCATTACATCGTGAAAAGCGCCACCGCCACCAAAATTTACATGGCCGTGAAAACGCACATAGCGTTCGGCTTTGGCAGCATAAGCGCAACGTACAATATACATATCGCTCAGGCTTATTTCACCCTTACCCATGCGTATAAGCTCAGCTTCGAGCATGCCAATGCCCGAAAAACTCCAGCAGGTACCCGAACGGTACTGATTTTTCACTTTGGTTACAGGGATATCCTTTACAGTTGTAAACTTATAGCCTTCGGGCTTGCCTTCTTCATTCTGTGCTTTTAAAGCTGTTGACATGGCAATTATTGCCATAATCATAAAAAAACTAATAACTCTTTTCATTTGTTCAGATTTAATTTATTTATTCAAATTTATTTATTCATAAAAAAATTCCTGCTTTATTGCACAATCTTCATCTCATCAATCAAATGCCCTGCACCTGCAAATTTATCAATAATAAAGAGCACATACCTCATGTCGAGCGAAATATTGCGGCACTGTGATGCATCGTAGTTGAGGTCGCTCATGGTGCCCTCCCAGTTACGGTCGAAGTTAATGCCAATAAGTTGCCCCTCGGCATTGATTACCGGGCTCCCTGAATTACCGCCGGTAGTATGGTTCGACGCTATGAAGCAGACAGGCATGGTGTTATTTTTTCCATACCGTCCAAAGTCCCTGGCATTGTAAAGCTCGCGCAGTTTGGGATGCACCTGATAATCGTCATATTCCAGTTTTTCCTTTTCAAATATACCGTCAAGTGTTGTATCAAAGGGAAAATAATCATCCACTTTCCCATAGGTTACCCTTAGTGTCAGGTTGGCATCGGGATAAAAAGTTTTTTCATTCTGCATTTCGATCAATCCCTGCAGGTAAATTCTGTTGAGGCTGTCGAGCTGGTCTTCGTACCTGATAAGGTCGGGATATACCTTATCAAAATAATGGGTAAAAAGGCTACTGGCCAGCACAAAGGCAGGGTCTTTTTCAATTTTTTTCAATTTCTTTATCTGATAACCATCCAGGAGGGCCATCGTTTTATTTTTACTGGCCAGGGCTGATTTGCTAAAAAGAAAATCAGTGTATCCATTAAAATCTTCTTTAAACGCATCTCTGATTTTAGCTAATCCGGCAGGAAGATTTTCGTTGTTATAGCTATTGTAATAAGCCTTCATGGTATTAATAAAAAGCAACCTGTCGGTTTCAAGGTCGTAATTTTTGAAATACTCTTCTGTTGTGGCTTGCAAGAGTTGAACGGCCTTTTCTATTTCTTTGGCGTCAGCATTTTTCTGATGGCTCAATTTCACCAGGTTATTAAACTTCCATGCAAAGCCTATAATTTCCGAACCCAGCCCGGCTTCAATAAAGTATTTTAATGCCCTGCGGCTGTTGTAGAGTTGTGTATAAATATCCTTATACATTGGCAAGATGTAGTAGTATTTTTTCTTTAGTGCATCGTTCTGCAACGACCATTCTTCAAAAGCCTGCTCAAACTTTTTCTTGTTATCAATTGTCCTGAGTTTCTGCAATCCCCTGTTTTCACCTATCCATTTTTTCCATCCGTTGGCTATATTGGCATACTTGGCGGCATATTGAATACGGATAAGGTCACTGCCTTTGCTACGGGCATCAATAATTTTAAGGCGCATATCGCGCATATTTATGGCGATGGGGTTTTCAAGCTCTTTAATCAGCTCAACCTCGTAGGAGGTGGCAAATTGATTGGTTGTTCCGGGAAAACCATAAACAAAAGTAAAATCGCCTTTTTCGACACCTTTTATGGAAACTGGAAATGATTTGGCCGGCTTGTAGGGCACATTGTCCGGTGCATATTCGGCAGGTTTATTATCTTTACCGGCATAAATTCTGAATATAGAAAAATCGCCCGTATGGCGCGGCCACATCCAGTTGTCGGCATCCCCACCAAATTTCCCTATAGATGAGGGCGGCGCACCGACGAGCCTCACATCTTTAAAAACTTCGTTTACAAAAAGAAAATACTGGTTCCCATTGTAAAAATCTTTTATAACAGCCTGGTAATGCGTCCCTTTAACGGCTTCATCACATATCTTTTTAATATTCTTTTCGACAGCCTTTGCCCTTTCGGCTTCCGTCAGTTTGGGGTCAACATTTCTCAGCACCAAATCCGTAACGTCTTCCATGCGTACTAAAAAAGTAACTGTCAGGCCTTTATTTACCAACTCCTCTTTCCTGTTCTGCGCCCAGAAACCGTTTTTCAGATAATCATTTTCAAGGGTACTGTGGGCCTGTATCTGGCTATATCCGCAGTGGTGATTAGTAATCAGCAGGCCTTCGTCGGAAATGAGTTCGCCGGTGCATCCCCTGCCGAAAAGTACAACGGCATCCTTCAAACTGCTGTGATTTGTACTGTAAATATCATCGGCAGAAATTTTCATACCCATGCCTTTCATCCTTGATTCATTGTTTTTAATAAATAAGGGTATCCACATGCCTTCGTCGGCAACGGAAAACAAATTAAAAATGAAAGCAAAACTTAAAAGCAGAAATATTTTTTTCATAATCACTTATTATTTAACAGCAATGGCGGATATTTCAACACGAACATTCTTGGGAAGCCCTTTTACGGCAACCGTTTCGCGTGCAGGATAGTCGTCCTTAAAATAGCCCGCATAAATATCATTTACTATCCCAAAATTTGTCATATCGTCCAAAAAAATGGAAGTCTTTACAATATTCGAAAAATCAAGTCCGGCGGCTTCCAATATGCCCTTAATATTTTTCATCACCTGGTGTGTCTCGGTTTCAACGTCCTTATTGTTAAGGGTTGCTGTTTCGGGATTAACTGCAATCTGACCGGAGATGTACAAGGTGCCGTTAGCCATAACACCCTGGTTGTAAGGAGCTATGGGTAAAGACGAGTTTAATGTTTTAATAATTTGTTTCATTCCTAATTGTATTTAAATATTTCTGACTTGTATAAGACATTATTACGCAACAGAAAGTTACAAAAACTGCGTGCGGTATGCTAAATTAAGACAGTTTTTGTAATTTCACAGCGCAATCAGACGACAATTATACAAAAAAAAACAGTATGCCCGACAACTTGCTGCTAATTGACAATTACGATTCATTTACATTTAACCTGTATCATTATCTGCAAGACGCTACCGACCAAATAGATGTTATAAGAAACGATAAGATTGACCTGATTGACGTTGAGAAATACGATGCCATAGTGTTGTCGCCCGGGCCGGGGTTACCCGAAGAAGCCGGTATCTGCCTCGACATCATCCGTAATTTTTACACGACCAAAAAAATATTGGGCGTTTGTCTGGGGCATCAGGCCATTGCGTTGGCGTTCGGTGGCAGGCTTAAAAACCTCAATTCTGTAATGCACGGCTTATCGCGTCCCACCCTATTAACAAAAAAAAATGACGTACTTTTCAAGGGCATTCCAAATGTTTTTGATTGCGCACGTTATCATTCTTGGGTGGTTGATAAAACTTTCCTGCCCGACACACTCGAAGAACTGGCCCATGATGAGCAAGGTGAAATCATGGCTTTGAAACACAAGCAATTCCCGATCTATGGTCTGCAGTTCCACCCTGAATCCGTTATGACACCATTCGGAAAAACATTACTCCGCAACTGGATGAACATACGCTAATTATTTGTACTTCGCTTTCAATTAAAAAACTTAACTTTGTATAATAACTTGATTTTTTATTAAAAACTAAAAACATGATAGGGACACAGGAAATTATTGTCATCTTTCTTATTGTTCTGCTGCTATTTGGCGGACGTAAAATTCCCGAACTAATGAGGGGGTTAGGCCGGGGTTTAAAAGAATTCAAAGACGCCTCGAAAGGCATCACACACGATGACGAAGAGACTAATGATAAAAATGGCAACCGCTAAGCGCATCTGAGGTAAGCGCATCAAGTAATCTTATGAATAAGCAACAGCCAGCAGGCCATAGCGACACCAATGATGAGGCCCATGGGGTTATGTCATTGGGCGAACACCTCGACGAATTAAGAAAATATATTATTCGTATTCTGTTAGTTATTACCGCTTGTTTCTTCGCCTTGCTTTTCTTTAAAGAATTTTTGTTTGGTAAAATAATCCTGGCCCCGCGTGAACCCTGGTTCCTTACCAATAGAATGCTTTGCAGGATATCGGCCTATTTAGGTTCAGATGCCCTTTGTATTAACGCACATCCTTTAAAACTCATCAATATTCAATTGGCAGGACAATTTTCTGCACACATGCTGGTTACACTGGTGGCTTCTCTGATTATAACCTTCCCGATTATTTTAAG
>JAKIYU010000166.1 GCA_022708385.1 Bacteroidota bacterium
TTTTTGCTTGTTCGAGTGTCATCACATCAAGAGCTTTCTCATCAGGTTTTTTAAAATTAATAAACACTTTGTCCACATCCGTGAGGATATAAAATTCATCGGCATTAATCTGTGTTGCCAGCAAAGAAGATGCAAGGTCTTTGTCAATTACGGCATCAATACCCTGAAGTTTATTTGGTTCAACGTAGAAGACCGGAATGCCTCCGCCACCAACGGCGATTACAATTTGACCTTCACGGGCCAACTTTTCTATTGACTTCCTATTGCCGATTAATAAGGGTTTAGGCGAGGCTACTACTTTACGCCAGCCTCTACCGGCTGAATCGGGGGCAAATACGGCGTTGCTGTCGGCAGCCATTTTGTCGGCTTCTTCTTTGGTGTAAAAAGGCCCCACAGGTTTGGTTGGTTTCTGAAAAGCGGGGTCATCTTTATCGACCAGCACTTCGGTAACGATAGTAATCACATCGCGTTCGAGGCCGTTTTTTTCAAGCACATTGCGCAGTTGCTGTTCAATCATGTAACCGATTAAGCCCTGTGAGTAAGCGCCGCAAATATCCAACGGCATTTCGGGGACGCCAAAAAGTCTTGCACCGGCAATGTTTTGCAACAGAATATTGCCCACCTGGGGTCCGTTACCATGAGTTATTACAATATTATAATCTTTTTTAATCAGTTCGAGCAGGCTCTCGCAGGTTTGATACACATTGTGTTCCTGTTCATCGATGGTACCTTTTTGGCCAGCTCTGATTAATGCATTTCCTCCAAATGCAACTACAGCTAATTTCTTCATAATATTATTTTGTGTTAATTGATTTTCAAAAATTTTGGCAAAACTAAAAATATTTATCTGAATAACAACCGCTTTATTATAGGTTGTACCATAATAATAAATTTTTAAAATGATAAAACAACTGGTTTAGCTGTTTAGAGGCTGTTTTGATAAAGTATAAAAAAAAATTAAAAAAAATATTGCTATTAAAAAGTATTTAGTAACTTTGCACTCCCTTGCCCAGATGGTGGAATTGGTAGACACGCTACTTTGAGGGGGTAGTGCCCGTTCGGGTGTGCAAGTTCGAGTCTTGTTCTGGGCACAAGAAAACCGATATAATCGGTTTTTTTGTTATATTATGTTTTTTGACATTATGCCCGGATGGCGGAATTGGTAGACGCGCTAGTTTCAGGGACTAGTATTCGCAAGGATGTGCAGGTTCGAGTCCTGTTCCGGGCACTTATTCAGTAAAGCAGACAAAAGTCTGCTTTTTTGTTTCTACCTCAGGGAACAGGACGAGAAGTTTATCCCGACGTTTACGGTCGGGAAGTCCTGTTCCGGGCACTTATTCAGTAGAGGCTGTCTCAAAACACTCATTTTGTGATTTTCAGCACCTTTTTTGCCCCTCCCTAAAGGGTGAAAGTCGCTGAAAATCAGCACACCCTTAAGGGGTGGGGCAATGATGATTTTCAGCGATGGTTACTTTTGAGACAGCCTCTTTTACCATATATCTATGTGTTTATTAAAACAGATTTTTGAAATAATTTCACCACCATCGCCTCAAAATTTTAGTGAGTGCTACAGTGAGTTTATCGAACTGCGCCATGACGAAATAAAAGATATGGCCAGGTATGCCTGGATTATTATTGAATCAGCCAATCCTGCCCCATTTACCTTTGACAAGCGCTAGTGTATTGAGATGGGAAAGCATAATCTGATTGGAAGATGACTGTAACAGTGGGTCATTATTAAGTATCGTGTCTGCCAGGTTTTTGGAGTATGTAAGAACTTTTTCATCCCGCAGGATGTCGGCAATTTTAAACTCCGGCATGCCGCTTTGTTTCAAGCCCTGCATGTCGCCTGCTCCGCGCAGTTTCATGTCCATTTCTGCAATGGCAAAACCATCTGTAGAAGAAAGCATGGCCTGGATTCTTTTTTTTCCTTCTTCAGAAACTTTATCGCCTGTCATCAGAATGCAATAAGAGCTTTCTGCACCTCTCCCCACACGGCCCCTGAGCTGATGCAACTGTGCCAGTCCGAAACGTTCGGCATTTTCGATAAGCATTACGGATGCATTGGGCACATCCACCCCCACTTCAATAACTGTGGTAGCTACCATAATGTGTGTCTCTCCTTTTACAAAGCGGGCCATTTCGAAATCTTTTACGGCTTGTTTCATCTTACCGTGAACCATGCTTACAGCATATTCAGGCAGGGGAAAAGCCCTGGTAATACTTTCGAAGCCATCTTTCAGGAAGTTCAGGTCGAGTGTTTCGGACTCCTCTATAAGGGGGTAAACAATATATATCTGTCTTCCTTGTTTTATTTGTTCTTTAATAAAGCCAAAAACCCTGAGCCGTTGCGATTCAGTTGTGTGATGTGTAATGATGGGCTTCCTGCCAGGAGGGAGTTCGTCAATTTTAGATACTTCAAGGTCACCGTAGATGGTCATGGCAAGGGTGCGTGGTATGGGCGTGGCCGTCATAATAAGTATATGGGGGGGCTGTGTGTTTTTTTGCCACAGGCGCGCCCGTTGGGCAACACCAAAGCGATGCTGCTCGTCGATAACAACAAACCCTAAATTTTTAAATTGTACAGTATCTTCAATAAGTGCATGCGTTCCTATCAGGATGTCTATTTCACCACTGATAAGTGCACTCAGTATTTGACCCCGTTCTTTTTTACGTGTGGAGCCTGTAAGAAGCGCTATCTCAATGCCGATACCCCGGGTAAATTTCGAAAAAGTATTGAAGTGCTGCTGGGCAAGTATTTCTGTAGGGGCCATAAGCGACGACTGGAACCCATTGTCGGCAGCAATAAGTGCCAGCATAAGCGCTACCAGTGTCTTTCCGCTGCCCACATCACCTTGCAGAAGCCGGTTCATTTGCAGCCCTGTAGCCATATCTCGGCGCATTTCCTTAATGACTTTTTTTTGAGCATTGGTAAGGTCAAAAGGCAAATTATTGCTGAAAAAGTTATTGAAGCGCTCACCTACGGTTTTAAAAATAAAACCTTTTACCGTGTTGTTTCTAAGGTTTTTGGTATAGAGCATTTTAAGGTTGAAGAAGAAAAATTCTTCAAAAATGAAACGGTTGCGAGCTTTTATCAGCGTTTGTTTGCCGTCGGGGTAGTGGATATTTCTGAAGGCTTCTTCTCTCGAAGGGAGCTTAGTGGCATCCAGAACTTCATCAGAAAGTACTTCAGGAATTTGCCCCTGAATTTTGGAAATTAGCTGAAATGTCAGTTTACGCAACCCCTTGCTGTCGAGAAAACTATTCTTCAGCGCTTCAGTAGTGTAATACACCGGCAACAGGTTTATATTTAGCTCTTCCTTATCGTCGCCAGGTTCTTCAATCTCGGGATGGGCAAAGTTATAGGAGCCGTTAAAGTAGGCCGGTTTGCCAAAAACAATGTAGATATTGCCGGGTTTAAGATATTCTTTTATCCACTTGATGCCTTTAAACCACACCAATTCAATTTCACCGGTAGTGTCAGAAAGAACAGCCGTAAGGCGCTGGCTTCTTTTAAGTCCGGTTAGTTGTAAACGCCCTATTTTTCCTTTTATCTGGTAATGGGTGTTTGTGTCGCAAACTTCAGAAATGGTGTGAAATTCTGATTTGTCCACATAACGAAAAGGAAAATGAAATAGCAAATCCTCGTATGTGCTTATGTTAAGTTCTTTTTGCAACAGGGCTGCTTTAACTTCTCCAACGCCTTTGAGAAATTTTACAGGAGTTTTCAGAAAAGCTGCCATTTGCCCTATTTTTAATTATCTGAGCCTGTCGGCAGATTTTACAAGGAGTTCGTCTTTTTTTATAAACCTATTGGCCAGAAAATAGAGCACAATAACAATAAGCGGTAATACAGAGCCTAATTTAAAATTAAAGACAATGCTGTCAGCCTGAACACCATATCCGGCAATAAAGCTCTTTTTAATAGTATCGGAAAACATAAATACAAGGAATACAAAAACCACATTAGCCATAATGCCAATGCGGCACAATCGCATCTGAAGCGGTCTATTCTTAAATAAAAGCAATGTGATAAGGCTTAAGGCAATAAGTGCAATATGAATAATAAGGTGAAGAATGGTTTTGATTTCAAAAACATACGGGCAGTCTGTATTAAGGTGCTTCGTGCCGGTAATGTAAAGGTCGAACGAACAGTCTTTAATTGCTATTGAAACTAAAGGGAAGAAAAACACAGCAATTCCAAGTGCAGCTGCTAAAGCCAGAAAAATTGATTGAATACGTTGAAACATAATATTTTTTTTTACAAAGTTATTATTTTTTGAAATTTTGCAAAGCTTTAATTCTTTTAAGTAGTGGTGGATGGGAGTAATACACAAACACGTACCAGGGATGTGGCAACAAATTGCTCAGGTTCTTAAGAGATAATTTTTTCAGGCCGCTGATAAGGGCCTCTGCATTATTATGGTTTGCAGCAAAACGGTCGGCCTCATATTCGTTGGCACGGGAGTAGCTGTTCATCAGTATGGCAGGCAGGGTTGATATAAACCCGTAGATGATGCCAAAAGCGATAACACCTATATGAAAACTTGGTATATGTACCCCAAGGGCTTTAGACAGATGGGGAGATTGAACAAATAATGAAAGAATGTACAATAACAGTCCTGTTTCAAGCAACGAAATAAGCATATTTTTAATGACATGCTTCTTTTTGTAATGCCCAATCTCGTGAGCAAGTACTGCTACCAGCTCGGCTGTATTTAATTGTTCAATAATGGTGTCATATAGCACTATGCGTTTTTTTGCACCGAAACCTGCAAAATAGGCATTGGCTTTGGCGCTTCTTTTAGAGCTGTCAATAACAAAGACATCTTTAAGGCGGAACCCTGTTTTATCTGCCATGTTTTTGATAGCCTCTTTTAATTCTCCATCAGGCAAAGGAGTTTGCTTGTTGAAAAGTGGCACCAGCAGTGTGGAATAAAAAAAAGTAATAAATATCATAAATGCTGAAACACCTCCCCAGGCTATGAGCCATGTGTAATTACCACCTTTGTCAAACAACCACACAATAAATGCGAGCAAAGGCGCACCCAGCACAAGACTTAGAAACCAGCCTTTTATTTTGTCGTAAATAAAGGTTTTTATTGTGGTTTTGTTAAAGCCGTATTTTTCTTCTATTACAAAAGTACTGTAAACGGAAAAAGGCGTGTTGAGTAAGTCCGAAGCCAGTCCGATAATGCCAAAGAATAATAGCGCCAGCCAAATGGGATGATTTGTATAGTGCCTTAGTGCGTTATCAAGAAACGCAAACCCTCCCAGTAATAACATGAGCAAAATGGTTATTAACGAAAAAATGGATGTGATTAAAGAAAACCTGTATTTATCCTTTTCATATAGCTGAGAACGTTTGTATTCATCTTCAGGGTAAATGCCTCTGCCCTCGGGCGGAAGTTCTTTAGTGCGATAGCTGTCGTTAAGGTACTGAAGCCAGTTTTCGAACAAAAAATCAAAAATAACTATAAAAATAATAGCTGCAAAGATGTATTTATCCATATCACGCGTAACCCATTATTTTATACATAACAATACCTATTATCTCGTGAAAGAATTTATTCCACTGCACAAGACTTTGCATGGAAGGCATGAACAAATGCTCAAACTGATAACGGCGCGGTCCGGTGGTCAGGTCGGTACTGTACATAATGACGTTTAAACCCTGTTTTTTGAAACACATTTTTGAACGCCTCATGTGAAAAGCCGAAGTGATGAGCATAACTTTAGGATTGGTGAAATGCTCTTTAATAATTCGTGCGCTTTCAACAGCATTTTGATAGGTATTATCAGAAACCGTATCTGTTAAAATATCTTCCTGTGGTATTTTTAATGTGTTAACCAGAAAATCATTCAGAAAAACGGCTTCCCGCATGTCCCTGAATATAAGGCTGCCGGAACCGCCTGAGATAAGTATTTTTTTTATGCGATTTTCTCTGTAAAGGTAAACAGCTTGCAAAATACGGTCGGTGTTGCCCCTGA
>JAKIYU010000167.1 GCA_022708385.1 Bacteroidota bacterium
GCCGACACCTATTACTTCAGCCTGTGCTGGTCGCCCGACAGCCGTAAAATAGCCTGGAGCGACAAAAAGCTGCGCCTGCGTTATGTAGATGTTACAAGCAAGGCTGTAAGCCTGGTAGCCCAAAGCCAGGTTTGGGAATACAGAGATTTTGAATGGAGCCCCGACAGCCGCTGGATTACTTACACCAATCCTGAAAAAAACGGCATGTCGGTAATAAAACTTTATAACACGGAAACAAAAGCCACCTTTGATGTAAGCGACAGTTGGTATAAATCATACAACCCTGTGTTCAGCCGTTGCGGCAAATACCTATTCTTTGTTTCCGACAGGGATTTTAACCCTATCTACAGCCGAACTGAATGGAATCATGCCTACGACAGAATGTCGAAAATTTACTTTTTAACACTTTCTCAAGAAACCGCTAATCCATTATCACCTAAAAATAACGAAGTAAAAGTTAAAGAAGAAAACAAAGACAAAGCAGAAGAAAAGTCTGATTCTAAGAAAGAAAAAGCAGAAGAACCTGATAAGAAAGAAATTACAAAAATTGATACAACCCGCATGGCTTCGCGCATACTTTGTCTGCCGGTTGATGTAGCCGATTATTACTCTTTGACAGCCTGGGGCGACAGGGTCTATTACATGAAAAGCGACAACAAAGGCAAGTCGCTGATGATGTACGACCTTAAAGAGCGTAAAGAATGCGATATAATTGATTGTAATAACTATATCATCAGTCGGGACAAAAAGAAAATGCTTATCATGAAGGAACAGAATTATTATATCATTAACACACCTTCCAGCAATGCTAAAACAGATAAAACAGTCAATAAATCGGACATGAAAGTTTGGCTAAACCAAAAAGAAGAGTGGACACAGATATTTTATGAGAGCTGGCGCCAGATGCGCGATTTCTTTTATGTTGAGAATATGCACGGTGTAAACTGGGAAGCTATAAAGACTAAATATGAAGTTTTTCTCCCATATATTGGCCACAGGCATGACCTGAATTATATTATCGGGGAGATGATAGGTGAGCTTAATGTGGGGCACGCCTATGTTAACGGTGGGGATATGCCTGTTGTAAAGAAAATACCTTTAGGATTGCTGGGCGCTGAAATAAGTAAAGATGCTTCGGGTTATTTTCGTATTGATAAAGTTCTCGAAGGTGCATCATGGTCAGATAATCTCCGCTCGCCATTAACAGAACCGGGTATTGATATAATTAAAGGTAATTTCATCATTTCTATTGACGGTATTGATCTTAAAACCTCTGACAATTTGTATAAACATTTAATTAACAAAGCCGGAAAAGTAGTTGAAATTTCAGTTAATTCAAAACCCGAAATCAACGGTAGTAAAAAGTACATCATCAGGCCTATAGAAGATGAGTCTGAGCTTTACTATTACAATTGGGTTCAAAGCAACATTGAAAAAGTAAATAAGGCTACAGGCGGCGAAGTGGGATATATTCACATACCCGACATGGGTGTAAAAGGGTTGAATGAGTTTGTGAAATATTTTTATCCCCAACTTGACAAAAAAGCCCTTATTATAGACGACAGGGGTAATGGCGGTGGCAATGTATCGCCGATGATACTAGAGCGTTTGTTGCGCAAAGTACAGCGGGCCAATATGGCGCGCAATGTCACCGTACCCTCTCAGACACCACGCCAGATGATAAACGGGCCTATAGTGATGCTTATTAACCAGTATTCTGCTTCTGATGGGGACTTGTTTCCCTATGGTTTTAAAAAGTACAAGATGGGGCCTGTGATAGGTGTACGCTCGTGGGGCGGTGTGGTTGGTATCAGGGGCTCTCTTCCCTTTGTTGACGGGGCTGTGCTTAACAAACCCGAGTTTGCTTCGTACGATGCCGAAACTGGTGAATGGATAATAGAAGGGACAGGCGTTGAACCAGACATTTATGTAGATAACGACCCCTACGAAGAATATAACGGGAGAGACGCCCAATTAGAAAGGGCTATAGAAGAGGTGCTTAAAGCCATGAAAGATTATAAGCCTATTGCGCCGGTGCCTGAGGGACCAGATAAGAGCAGGTAACTATTACTTTATTTTCCAGTTACTCCACGAATTTTCTATCTGTGGCGATACCAAAACCTCGGGGTTTTGCGGTTTACCTATTAAAGAAGTTTCTTTAGAAACAGAGGCTTTTATATAGTTGTTTAGTTCATTATAAGTTACATCGCCCTTTGTTTCCTGAAGTTTCTTAAGTAAATAATAAGTAAAGAATCCATGTTTTTGTTCACGATATACACCCGATGATTCTTCACCTGAACTAGATGTAAAAACTATCAGATTGCCTTTTATTTGTTCTTTTTTGGGATTTATTTTGACAGTTTTTTGTGCTATAAGCGCTTGATTTCTTGCCCCCCCACTGAAACAGGCATCGAGGAAAACAGTAACTTTCTGACTCGGGTACTCAGTAAGTTTACTGTAAACATCGGCAATTTTTAGTCCTTGTGTAATATTGCTTCCGCTTACATCAACCGGTATTAAGTATGATTCTTTTGTTTGTTCATCGGGCAGACCATGACCAGAATAATAAAAAATAAGCTCAGCTTTGCCGTTTTCAACTTTTGCAAGGTTATTCAACCATGCCAGTCCCTGACTCATTTGCGAAGAAGTAGCATTGGATAACAATTTTACTTGTTTTTCGGGAATGCCCATAGTTTTAACACAATATTCTTTAAAAATTCTGGCATCGTTTTCGGCATAATCCACATTTATTTCAGTACTTAATCCTTTCTGCCACGAGCTGTAATCTTCGTTGCCAATAATTAAAGCGTAGCGGTTGGTATAACTCAGGTTATTTAATGGAATGTTTTTATCCACATCACTACTCAACGAACCAATCTGAATGTTAATATTATTTTGTTTATTCTCGGCCAGAACTTCAATTTTAGTTGATGACATACTCTCATTTAGGGATAGACTAATATCCTTATCTTTAGCATATTTATTATATTTTTCACTCACTTTTATTTTTATTGGTATGCTTGTACCCACAAATTTATCGTTTACAATAAGATTATATACGATACTTTTCTTCTCTCCTGCCTGTAAACCTGAATAATCGAGAGTTTCATTACCAGTAAGGCAAAAAACGCCTTCGGGCAGCGACAAAGTTACCTTTACATTATCGGCATAACCCTGTTTGGTATTTTGCACCAAAATCTGAAGGTCGAAAGGGATTTTTTTGGCAAGCACACCCGACTGGTTGCTTGTAATGGTATAATCTACTACTTCCACCAGTGGTGAAACGAAACTGCGTGTAGATACTTCCAACTGATACGCATCAGTACCGAAACCGTTTGGTTCGTCAACTTTCAGAGTAAATACAACTTTACCATCTGTTGTGTTCATGTTGGCAGTTACAGGAATTTCAACTTTGCTTTTCTGCCCTACATTTAGGGTTTGTAAGGAACTAGTGCTTTTATAAGTAAGACCTTGTGTAGATCCGGATGCTGAAAGAGCCAGCTCTAAGCCAAAACCATCGCCCATGCCATTGTTTTCGAGTTGAAAGATTATTTTACAATCTTCACCGGCATCTATGGCTTTATTGTTATTGGCATCGGTAAAAATAAGGCTGCCGTTTGTAATGGTTAAAATTGGCGGTTTTACTTCTTTAGTAATATTATAACTCTTCGAACTGCTTATGCCTTCAACAGTTTGCTGGGCATATAAACCAGTGAAGATACAAATAAGGGTTAAAGATAAAATAAGTCTTTCCATCACTACTTTTTTTTTACAAATATATGATTTTTTTATAAAAAAGAAATTTGAAAATTGTTTTTAATTGTGTAAAAAGGCTGTCTCAAAAGTTTGCAAAAAAATGTTTTTATTGAATTTTGTTATTTGGCCACCGTGACCCCCAGGCCCCCTGTAGGGGGCTTCCCAACGCATAATATCAGGAACAGGGCAGCTATCTGTTCAGTAGCGGCTATACGGTTATGCCTGTAAAAAAAATGCACAGAACCTTCGAAACAGCTATCCGGCATGCCCTACCGGCACTGTGCATTAAGGCAGTAACACACTGTTCAATTTATCCTATACAAAACAGGAAAGGTACAATAATCTGTTCGATGGAAGCTATCCGGCTTTCCCTTGAGCTAAAAGACAACCGCGAGGCGGAAGCCGAGGTTATTGTTACGGTTGTCGGGGCTATTGTTGTTCCGATTGGCCGAGCGGCAGTTCCTGGCGTTGTTGTTCCAACTGCCGCCGCGATTCACGCGATTCGAGCCCTTGATTATCGACCTATTTCAATATTCACCTAATTGACAAAGAACGTTTTCCCTGAATCGCTTTGAATATGCTTTTTCAGCGAAAGCATTTAATGCTGTAACTCTCTGCTGATAAGCTAACTGCGATATTTCTGAATCATGCAATTCTCTTGTTACTTGTTTCATTTTTCTGCTATATCTTGTTTTGCTGCGCGACGAAAGCAAAATCCTTTTGGGATATAAACGAAACCCCAAAAAAGTCAAACCATGTTTTGATTTATTAATGAATTTCGTTTTCAACTCCAATTTCAATTTACCTTCTAAAAATTCATTTGCTCGTTTTTCAATTTCTTGCAATTCAGTAAGGCTATTATGCCAAACAACCATATCATCCATATAACGCACATAAGCTTTAACATTGAGAACTTCTTTAACAAAATGGTCGAATACCGACAAATAATGATTGGCAAAATACTGGCTTGTGAGATTGCCAATGGGTAAACCTCTGTTTTTTTCGACTTCGTAAGAATCAATTATTTGCAAAAAAATTTGAAGCAGTTTATCGTCTTTAAATTGCATTGTTAAAAGGTTCATGAGTTTTAAATGACAAATACTATCAAAGTACTTACGTACATCCATCTTCAGATAATAGGGGTTACTTGCGTGATAATGTCTTGCTTTTTCTACTGCTTTAAAAGTGCCTTTGTCAATGCGTGTGGCATAACTGTCGTATATCTGAAATTTTTCAAAATACGGGTGGCAAATATTCATAAGAGCATGATGCAAAACTCTTTGAGAAAAAGGAGCTGCACAAATTACACGTTTTTTGGGATCGTAAATGGTAAAATAATGGTAATTGCCAACAGCCACCTGAGCACTTAATATTTTACTTTGTAAATCTGACAAATTACTTTTTAGGCTACGGGCAAACTCCCATACTTCGTTATTTGCTTCTTTCCCCTTTTTAGCTTTGTAAAAAGCAAGCAAAAGGTTCTCATTACTGGCTATTTGCGGTATCAGGTTGCCTGTCCGTTTCATTTGAAAGAAGGTTATATTTTTCGATAAGTCTGACACCGTATTTTTCGAGCTTGGCTTGCCCAATGCCGGGTATTGTGCGAAGTTTAGAGGGTGATAATTCGTCAAGTTTTGATATTTCGGCTAATTCGGCATCAGTAAAAACCACAAAAGCAGAAACACTATCGGTAGCGGCCATTTCCTTTCTTATTTGACGCAAGCGCGAAAACTTTGCAAATGTTTCAGCATCAAGCTCTTTCATGTAATCAATTTTCCCCTTTGGCGCTTTTTCGGCAATGGTTTGATTTAAGAATGTAACACATATACACCAATAGGTGCCTGATGCATTTTGAATTAATTGCTTTTCAACTTCAACAATTTTATGAACTCTTAAAAAAGTATTCAATTCATCGTTGAAATCGCTTATAGATAAAATTGGTATGGTAAAAAATTTTAATTGCATCATTTATTTTTTTAAAAAAACTTAAGCTCGTGTGCCTTAAAAAAATCTCGTTACGCTGCACTCCGTGCTTGCTTCACTTCAATTTTTCTCAGGCACCCTCGCCCTCTTTTAGCTCAAGGGAAAGCCGGAAAAGCTAACCAAACGAACTAAAAGACAACCGCGAGGCGGAAGCCGCGGTTATTGTTACGGTTGTCAGGGCCATTGAAGTTCCGATTGGCCGAGCGACAGTACCTGGCGCCGCTGTACCAACCGCCGCCGCGATACACG
>JAKIYU010000004.1 GCA_022708385.1 Bacteroidota bacterium
CAATCACGAACCCATTATATCGGAAATCTCTAAAAAACAACGCGAACTATTACAGAAATTTAATGTTGATGTCAACCATAGTTATTAAATTTTGACTCCAATTTAGGCTTATACTCACAACTTCAAACTTCAAACTTCAAACTCCAAACGTCCCCTCCCCCTTCATCCCCAGCTCCAGCCACCTGTCCGATTTTTGGTCGAGCAGCGACAGGATTTCGCCCAGGCGGGTGGACAGGGCTAACACTTTTTCATGGTCGGTAGCATTTGCACTAAGTTGTTCCTCGAGCTGTTTCTTTTCTGTTTCGAGCAAGGCAATTTCTGTTTCGAGTGTTTCATATTCCTTTTGTTCTTTATAAGTGAGTTTAACGGGCTTATCGGATGTGTTTTTTTCTTTTATAATTTTTTCAGGTTTTGGTTGAAGTTTGCGTGCGAGGGCGTCCTTTCGTTCTTTATAAAGCAGGTAGTCGGAATAATTGCCGGGAAAATCTTTTACCACAGTTTCCCCTTCAAAAACAAACAAATGTTCAACTATTTTATCCATAAAGTACCGGTCGTGTGAAACCATCAGCACACAGCCGTTGAAGTTGCAGAGATATTCTTCCAGCACATTGAGGGTAAGTATGTCGAGGTCATTGGTGGGCTCGTCGAGAATAAGGAAGTTGGGGTTTTTCATCAGCACCGTCATCAGGTAGAGCCGGCGCCGCTCTCCACCACTTAAGCGCGCTACAGGTGTGTATTGCATTTCGTTGGTAAACAAAAACTGGCGCAGAAATTCAGGTACCGACACCTTGTTGCCATTGCTCATTACAATTACATCGGCTATTTCGCGAGCAATGTCAATAACACGTTGTTCCTCTTTAAACTGTATGCCTTCCTGCCGGTAATAGCCAATTTTTACCGTGTCGCCGGTATCAATAAAGCCGGCGTCGGCAGGGATACGGCCTGTAAGGATTTCGAGCAAAGTAGTCTTGCCGCATCCGTTTTTACCCACTATGCCTATCCTTTCGTTGCGTTTGAAAGTATAGGTAAAATTTTCGAGCAGTTTCTTGCCGGCGTAGCTTTTCCCGATGTAATATATTTCCATGATTTTTTTTCCCAGGCGGGTGGTTTTCATGTCGAGATTAATTTTTTTCTCGATGCGTTTCGAAGAGGCTATTTCCTGCACTTCGTAAAAAGATTCGATACGGCTTTTCGATTTTGTGGTGCGCGCCTGGGGTGTTTGCCGCATCCATTCAAGTTCGCGCCTGTAAAGGTTGCGGGCTTTGCTTACCACCATATTTTCGTTGTCGATACGCTCATTTCTTTTTTCGAGAAAGTAAGCATAATTGCCGCTGTAGCGGTACAGATGCCCATCGTCCATCTCGATAATGTCGTTGCAAACCCGGTCGAGAAAGTACCGGTCGTGGGTTACCATAAGCAATGTGCAGTTGAGACGGTCGAGATATTTCTCGAGCCATATTATCATGTCGAGGTCGAGGTGGTTGGTGGGTTCATCGAGTATGAGGAGTTCGGGGCGGCTGATAAGCACAGATGCCAGGGCAAGCCTTTTTTTCTGTCCGCCCGACATAGCGCCTGTGAGTTGGTCAAAGTCTGTTATCTCAAGCTGTCCTAATATTTGTTTAACCTGAGCTTCATAATCCCATAAATTCAGGCGATTCATCTGGTCGTAAGTGTTTGCTATGTTATCCTTGTCGCCCGACATCAGCGCCTGTTCGTAGGCTTTTATAATGGCAGCCTCGTTGCCGGCGCCTGCAAAAACAGATTCTAAAACGCTAAGCTTGTCGTTAAAAATGGGATTCTGTGCCAGATAGGCATAGCTGAGGTCATTGCGCATGACGATGGTGCCGCTGTCGGCCTCTTCACATCCCGCCAGTATTTTAAGCAGCGTGGTTTTGCCTGTGCCGTTTTTGGCTATAAGCGCAATTTTTTGCCCCTTGTGTATGCCAAACGACAAGCCGGTAAAAAGGGCTTTTTCGTTGTACGATTTCGATATGTTTTCGGCTTGCAGTAAAATCATAGTTAAATTCAGGGTTGAGGTTAGAAGGGTTAAGGATTAAGAAAAAATATTCAGGACAAAGGTAATAATAGTTAGAAGTACTTAAAGTGCCTAAAGTGAACTAAAATGCCTGAAGTTCGCCGTAGCGGATTAAAGTTTGAACCGGATTGCAAACGGGTTCAGAGAGAACTAAAAGGTGAAAGTTGTTTGATTTTTTGTGTTTTATTGCAGAAAAATGTGTGTAAATATTATTATTCCCCCCGTGTCAGGGATATTAAAAAAAATCGTAAACTTGTAAGCCGTTTTCCGAATTTTTATAAACACATAAAAATATTTTCTACATGAAAAAATCGTTGTTTTCAGGAAGTATAGGGATAGTCCTGCTTATTGCAGGGGCGCTCGTTTTCAATGGCTGCAAGTGCTGCCAGAAGAAACAAGCCGAAAAAGAAGAAAAAAAGAAACAAGCCGAAGCCTGCATAAACAAATGTAACCAAACCCCTGACCCTGGCATGTGCAAGGCCTATTTCCCCAAATATTACTATGATAAAAAAGAGGGTAAATGTAAAGAATTTATCTGGGGTGGATGTGATGGAGTGGTGCCTTTTCAGACACTCGAAGAATGTGAAAAATGCGATTGTGCCAATAAAAAATAATTTACTTTAACTCCTGTTTATGAGCGAATCCATCAAACATGAGTGCGGCATAGCCATGATAAGGCTGCTGAAGCCGCTGGAATATTATCTGACCAAATATGGTACAGCTCTCTACGGCCTTAATAAGCTCTACCTTCTGATGGAAAAACAGCACAACAGGGGGCAGGACGGCGCAGGCTTAGCCTCTATAAAGTTTGATGTGCAGCCGGGCCAGAAATATCTTAACCGTATCAGGTCAAATTCAAACGCCCCTATAAGAGATATTTTCGATACTGTTTACAAACAAATAAACGATGCGGTAGGCACTAAAACCGAACGCTTGAACGATGTGTATTGGCTTAAGGAAAACTGCGAGTTTTATGGCAATGTCTTCCTTGGCCACCTGCGCTATGGTACTTATGGAAAAAATAAAATTGAAAACTGCCACCCCTTTATTCGCGAAAACTACTGGATGTCGAAAAATCTGGTCATCGCAGGCAATTTTAACCTGACCAATGTGGGCGAATTGTTTCAGAAACTGGTTGACATTGGTCAACACCCCATAGAAACATCCGATACCGTTACCATTCTCGAAAAAATAGGGCGCTACCTCGACGAAGAAAACGAAGACCTTTACCGCTACTACCGCAATAAGGGCTACAGCAAAAAGGAAATTTCGCCTTTTATAGCCGAAGACCTTGATATTCAAAAAATACTTATTCAAGCCTCTCAAAGCTGGGATGGGGGGTATGTGATTGCCGGCATGCTGGGTCATGGCGATGCCTTTGTACTCAGAGATCCTCATGGCATTCGTCCAGCCTATTATTATCACGACGATGAGGTTATTGTGGTAGCCTCCGAAAGGCCGGTTATTCAAACCGTTTTTAATGTTCATGTAGAAAAAATTAAAGAAATTAATCCCGGCAATGCGCTGATTATCAAGAAAAACGGAAAATTTGACGAATACGCCTGTCATACGCCCGAAAAAATTACACCCTGCTCGTTCGAAAGAATATACTTCTCGCGCGGCACCGACAAAGACATTTACAAAGAACGAAAAACGCTGGGCAGGCTACTGGCACCGGCTATTCTCAAAGCCATTAACTACGACCTCGACAACACGGTGTTTTCGTATATCCCCAATACAGCCGCATCAGCTTTTTATGGTCTTATTGATGAGCTCAACAACTTCCTTAATATCGTAAAAAAAGACCTTATTATCAATCATGGCGACAGACTGAAGCCGGAAGTTATTGAAGAAATTCTGAATAAAAAAGTACATATCGAAAAAGTCGCTGTAAAAGATGCCAAATTGCGGACATTTATTACGGCCGACAATTCCCGCGACGACCTTGTGGCGCACGTTTATGATGTTACCTATGGCATAGTGCGCGATGGCATTGATAACCTTGTGGTGGTTGACGATTCTATAGTGCGTGGTACTACCCTTAAACAAAGCATTGTAAAAATGCTCGACCGCCTCAACCCCAAATCTATTGTCATTGCCTCTTCGGCCCCGCAGATACGCTATCCCGATTGTTACGGTATCGACATGGCCAAACTGGGCGATTTTATTGCTTTTCGTGCGGCTATAGAACTTCTGCACGAAACACATCAGGAACACGTAATAAACAAAGTTTACCGCAAATGCAAAGCTCAGGAACACCTACCCGCTAACGAGATGACCAATTATGTGAAAGACATATACGACGCCCTTAAAACAAGTCAGATTTCCGATAAAATAGCTCAAATGGTAACTTCAAAAGATATCAGGGCTAAGGTAAAAGTCATTTTCCAGACCATCGAAGACCTGCACACTGCTTGTCCCAAACACAATGGCGACTGGTATTTCACAGGCAATTACCCTACGCCAGGCGGTAACCGCGTGGTAAATACCGCTTTCATCAACTATATCAAAGGAAAAGAAGTAAGGGCTTATTAACCCCCTTGTTTTATATTTTTGTAAATTTTTGTGTCATAACCCTTTCGGGCGTTTTTACACGCAAGAGATACATCCCTGGTGCAAGGTCAGACACATCCACTTTTGTATGGTTTTTTTCAACGCTTCTTATTACCTGACCATAAGAATTTATAATTTCTGTTTGCACAGCGCCCTGCAGTTGCGGGTATTGCAACGTAATAAAATCAACAACAGGATTGGGATATAACACCAATTCGGTATTGATTGCCCTGTCGTTAAGATTCATGGGTAATACATTGGCATATTTTACTTTATTAACATTTGTAAAACTTGCATCCATATTTACTTCGGCAACCGGAGTGCCAATACCTTTGGCGTAATAAATATATTGGTAAGTGTAGGTAAAATCCACATAGTCGAAATTTGTATTGGTATCGGCCGATTGAATAAAGGCTTCGGCCTGAGTACGGGTTTGTTTGACTCTGAGCACATTATAGGTGCCTATGGGCGTGGTAAGTGTGCCCCAGCCGTCTATTTCAAGGTCAATAATAACCTTGGAAGCAATAACCAATTGGGGGTAAATTGTCAGCAGTATATGCGACTTGGTACTGTCGTGATAGGTATATCCCAGAGCAAAGTTCGAGCTCATTATATTAAGCGGTTTCGATAAAGTAGGGGTAAAGTACTGCAGCGGCCCGTGGACAAGGGTTGAAAAATAGCTGGTGTCCATTATAACACCAACGCCTGTCAATGTTAGCCCTGTTGCATCGGAATTGAAATACGACCATTGCCACACACTGGTATCGCCAAAAATGGTAAAGGCTTTCCAAAACATGCCCAGGTCGGCCGAACCCTGAAACAAAGGAAAAGGCGTGGCAGAGGGTTGTAAATAGCTGATTACCATGGTGTCGTTAATATGGCTGCTTATGCCGCTTACATTGTAAACGCCATTGGCGCCGGGATTACCTATGGTTATTAAAGAAGTTAATGCGCCTGTACTGTCATCGGCCACCATATAATTGACCGATAAGCCGGCATGCGGAAAATCACCGGCGCCCAGCGTGATTTGTGCCTGTAGGCCTGCGCCAAGAAATAAAATACCCGAAATAATAAGTAAACATTTTTTTATAATAATACTTTTTTGGTTAATAAATATTTGATAAATTGTTAGAGAGCAAATATATAAAATTTTATAAATTTGAAAAAAAATCAATAAAAAACATGTCAAAAATCATTGTTACTAAACTAACTGAAAAAGAAATTACCGACCGAAAAATCAAATCGTGGCCTATATGGAGCAAAGAGATTTCGCGGTTTAGCTGGACTTACGATAGTGATGAAGAGTGCCAGATTCTCGAAGGAGAATTCAGGGTTGAAACAGCCGAAGGCATTTTTGAAGTAAAAGCAGGGGATTTTGTAGTCTTTAAAAAGGGGCTGGAATGTGTATGGGATATCACAAAACCCGTACGGAAGCATTATAATTTTCCGGAATAAAGAAGGGGTTTATAAAGCGCGCTCCGGCGGAGTGGTTATCGTTTATTAATTTTAAAAGCCTCTTCCAGCTTTAATTTATAAAAATCGGCTTTTTCAACAGGGCCCTTGTCTTCGTAGTAAATGATTAAATTATTAATCAGGCCTGTATTTGCAGGGGCCTTTTCGAAGGCTTTTTCCATATAGGCAATCGCATTTAAGGTATCGCCGTTAAGCAGGTAATGGTTGCTGATATTAATATAAGGCACATCCGAAGCCGGCGCAAGAGTTATAATTTTCTGGTTTATAGTCATAAATTCTTCTGTGCGTCCCTGTCGTTCATATATATTTCCCAGGTTCGAAAGGGCTTTTATATAGGCGCTGTCTTTTTGAAGGGTGCGCAAATAGTAATCAACAGCCATCGGAGTGTCGCCTGTCAGTTCGTAGGCGTATCCCAGGTTAAAATAAGGCTCCACATAATTCGAATCGGTTTCAACCGCTTTTTTAAAATACGGTATGGCCTTTTCATAATCCTGATAAAATACAAAGTATATCGAACCCATATTATTCCACGAAGGAGAATAGGCGGGATACACATCAACGGAACGCTGATAATAGAAAAGTGCAGAATCCACTTTGGCTTTGTTTTTTTGGGCATTGCGGCTTACCGCAATATCGTCGATGGCCTCCTTAAATAAGGTACCCGCCAGCAGCGAATTGGCTTTGGCCGACCAGGTAAGGTGCTCAATATCTGTTGTAAACAGTGTTTTGTGGTCTTTCCATGCACTGTTGCGGCTAAATGTCAGGGCGCCATACACAAGCATCAGCCCCCCCAGGATAAGAAAAGCTTTGGAAGAAAAAGAAAAAGCTTTGGCCGGGGTTCCTGTCAAAGGCGTTCCGGTAAGGGAAAACACAAGCCAGACCACGGCGATACAAAACCCCAGCGTTGCAGCAAAAGCAAAACGCTCTCCCACAATGCCGGCCACAGGCGTGGCTATATTGGCAAACATCGATATACTGATGAGATAAAACAAAAGGGCAAACGACAGCGGGTGTTTTTCCTTGATTTTATAAAACGCCCAACCGGCCAGGAACAGGTAAACCACCAACGATAACCACACCTCAATACTCCCTGCGGTAACCCCATCGAACATATTGTAACCGTAAAAAAAAGATAAAGGGTGCGGAAATATCAGCAGGCGCAGGTAAAACAACAAAGTACTCATGCCGATGGCCATGCGTGCGGCTATTGAATTGTCGGCAAACAAGGGATTTTCGGTAATCGAAAAAGGTTGTATGGCTTCGGGCAGCATACGGCGCGACAAGTAGAGCAGCAGCAACAACAAAAAACCGGTTGCAACACTTATTGCCATGTTTTTGCGCCACGGCATGCCTGTGAAAAAATAAAGTGTAAGCGGTATGATGCCCACAAAGGTTAGTGCCGACAGCTTAGCGAAAAAACCCACCCATAAACATAACTGTGCAGCCAACAGGTACATTTTTTTGTTGTTGGAGGCATAAAGGGTTATTAAATACACGGCCGATATGCCCCCTGAAAAACTAAGCAGTTCATCGCGGTTTTTAAGACTGCAAACCACCTCGGCGTGCACCGGATGCGCCATGAAGAGCAAAGTTACCAGCAAAGCAAACCAGGGGGTATAGTGATTGAAAATATATTTTAAAAACAAAAACAACACATAAAGTAATAAAATATACAACAGCAGATTTATAAGATGGCTTACAAATGGGTTTTGCCCGAAAAAACCGTATTCAATGGCAAATGTGGCCTTTACAACAGGCCTGTAGCCATATTGCATCTTGTCCGTTTGTGAATAAAACGAAGTGAAAATTTCGGGCAATGCGGCAAATCCCTTTTCGATAGTCTTGTTGTTGTAAACAACCAACTCATCATCGAGACTGTATTTGTTAAACAAGCTTCTGCCATATAAAACAAAAACCAATAAAAATAGAATAATTAAAACTTTTCTATCACTTAAATGCCCACCACTAACTTTAGCTTTTTTAGGGCCTGCAATAATATCCTTTTTTAATGTTTTATTGTGCTTCATAAATTTCCTTATTCCTTTCTACTGTTAAGTTAAGTGTCATTCTGAACGCAGTGAAGAATCTATATATCTGCAAATGAGATATTTCGCTTAGTTCGACAGGCTCACTACAAATCGCTCAATATGACAAAAGACATTTAACTTTACACTACTTATTCCTTATTCCTTTATACTTTCAACTTTTACCTTTCTACTATACTACGTAGTTCCCCTTATTCCCTATACCTTCCCCTTTTTTCCTTATACCTTTTTCCTATCGTTTCCCTTATTCCCTTTCGCTTCCCCTTTTTTCCTATCTACTTTCTCCTAATAAAAATAAACGTGATTACTTTCCAGAAGCCCATCCAAAGGTTATAAAGCTGGTATATGCTGGTTGTTTTTCTGAGTAATTTAAACATAACACGCGGACTAAAGTAGAATTTTTTCCAGAATAACCGGTAATAATATTTAATATCAGCGGGCGATAAATCGTCGAGCCTTACCACGGGGGTACTTCCTGTGTAAAGCTTCCAGTCTTTGCTAATGAAGCGGTTTTCTTTTTCGGCCCATGCAAAAAAAGGCGTACCCGGTCCGGGCGTGGCAATAAGTACGCTGATAAAATCGGGTTTTAAACGCATCATTTCGCGGATACTGTAACGCAAACTCTCATGTGTGTCGCCTTTATTGCCCACCATAAGCGCCAACCGGCAGGTAATGCCTGCGCGCTTTGTTAAACGTATCGCCGTTTCAATCTGTGTTGTGGTTATTTCTTTGTTTATCTGTGCCAGCACATCTTTCGAAAAAGATTCTATACCATACATCAATTGATGACAACCTGCCTGTTTCATTATTGCCAACAGGTCTTCATCCACCGCATTAACCCGGGTATAACTGTGCCAGCTTATATCAAGTTTTTTTTGTATAATGAGGTTGCAAAAGTCAACCACATTTTGCCGGTTACTTGTAAAGGTGTCGTCCACAAAAACAAAATCCTTCACGCCAAACGTGCGGTTTAGGTATATTATTTCTTCTGACATGTGTGCCGCTGACTTTTGGTAATGATGGACTCCCAGCGTTTTGGTGCAAAAAAAACATTGATTGGGGCAGCCCCGCGAAAAAGTAACCATGAATGAAGGCCACCTTTTAAAGGTGCCTATGGGTGGCCGGTAACGGCGTACGTTAAGCAGGTCGTAAGCTGGCATGGGCAGGCTGTCGATAGCGGTTATTCGTTCACGGGGAGGCGTTACCTTTATTTGATTGTCGGCCTTGTAGGACAAACCTTTAATTTCATGCCATGCTTTACCTTCAAGCAACTCCTGTAAGGTTATTTCGCCTTCACCTATAACCGCGACATCAATAGGGGAGAGGGTTAAAACTTCCTGGTACATAAAGCTGGCATGAGGGCCTCCAGCCATTAATACAGCATCCGGAAAAACCGCCCTGCTGATGCGCGCCAGCTCGTAACAGTTATAAGCCGTAGGGGTACATATATAAAAACCTATATATAATTGGGTGTCTTTATATTTTTCTTTAAGCACTTCCAGTTTTTTTTGGTATTGGCTTGGTGTGGGCGCCTCAAGGGCGGCATCAAATATTGATACATCAAACCCTTTCTGCCGCACCCAGGCAGCCAGCATAGCCAAATTCAATGGAGGATCCTGTTCCCGTACCATCATCAGCAGGTTGTCTTTGCCCGGGTTAAAAACGGGCGATACCAACAGGCAATATACTGGTCTTGTCATCGGGTGCGCAAATAATTTTATCAAAATTAATCGTTTTTTATCGATTCAGGATTAGAAAATGCTGAATTCGGGTTTTACCAAAAATTAATCTGGCTACATAATTATTTACGGTCAAAATATTTTTTATAAATTTGCTTCGTTATAAATTGAAATTACAATTATTTAATCAAAATTATTAAAAATGAAACTGATTATCAGAATGCTGCTTGTTGCTTTTATAGCTGCGCAAATAAACACATCTGCCCAAGCACAAAAATTATTTTCGGGAACTATTGAATACGAAATAACCTATCCCGATGCCGACCTCGACCCCGCTACGGCTGCCTCGTTGCCCAAAAGCCTTACCATGACCATCAGCGGTAAAAAATCGCGTGTTGACATGACCCAGGGCGTGATGAATATTATTAAAATCAATAATGCCGAAACCAACTCTTCAGTGTCGTTGCTCGACATCATGGGACAGAAATATGCCCTTAAAACCAGTAAAGAAGAACTTGAAAAAGCCCTTAACGAAATGCCCAAAGCCAAGATAACCGTTACCGAAGAAACCAAGGAAATTGCAGGCTATAAAGCTACCAAAGCTACCATTGTATTTACCAATGAAGACGGCACTGAAACCACCGAAGAAATTTATTTTTCGCCTGAAATAGGAGGGGAGAATTTTAATTTCGATACCCCGTATAAAGATATTAAGGGTGGCTTGCTCCAGTACTCGGTCGAAAGCAGTGATATAAAAATGCTTTTTACGGCAAAAGAAATCAAATCGAAAAAAATCAAAGATACCATGTTCATGATACCTACCGATTATCAGGAGGTTACTGCTGAAGAGCTGCAAAATATTTTCGGCGGCATGGAATAAAATAACCGCTTTATTTTTTTCTGTCTTGTAAAAAAAATGAAGCGTAATTTATTTTCTCTTTTTTTTCTTACGGGTATTTTTTTCTTGTGTGCATGTGCGTATTTTCCTAAAAAATTTCAAGGAATTATTACGTATGACATTTCTTACCCGGGAACAGATACCGCCTCGAATTTCTTTATCACACTGCCCAAACGCGCCGATTTTATTGCCAATAAAAACTTCCTGCGCATGGATGTGTACAATCTGGATTATACCATCAGTGTTCTGTTCAACCGCAGAAAGCAACTTATGACCTATTTGTACAAAGGTTTTGGCGATACCTGCTATGCAGTCAGGCTTTCACAGGCCGATTATCTGAAATTCTACAATATAATACCCGAAATTACAGTGGCAAATACAGGTGAAACAAAAGAAATAGCAGGCGTCGCCACACAAAAAGCCATTCTTACTTTTTCAGGGAAGGAAAAATCTTTTACCGAAGATATTTTCTTTATCCCCGGATATCATAATAAAGCCATCAATGCCCTGACCATTTATGCCGGCATTAACAAGCCCTTGCTTCACTTTCGGAATCACGAAGGTTTTCTTGTTTCTGCCTATACGGCAAAAAAAGTTGAATTAAAAAAAATAGAAGACAGTTTTTTCGAAATACCTCACGACTATAAAATAACCACCAAAGAAGAGATTTTTTCCATATTAGAAAAATATTGGCAGGCTAAAGAAAATAATTTTTAACAACAGTCCGTATCTGACCCCAATTACCATCCAAACTTCAAACTTTTTACACTGGCGAAGTCGAAGTGCAAACTCTAAACTCCGAACTTCGAACTTCGAACTTCAAACTTCAAACTTCAAACTTCAAGTATTTTAGGCATTTTAGTGCACTTTAGTTCACTTTTTATTGTATATATTATATTTTATTATTACCTTTGCACCCCATTTATAAAAATCAATTACTAACCAAAAAAAAATTAAAAAATGTCAAACCATTATGAAACCGTTTTCATTATGACTCCCGTTTTGTCTGATGATCAGATGAAGGAAACGGTAAAGAAAATCAAAAAACTGCTGAAAGACAAAAAAGCAGAAATTATTTTTGAGGATAACTGGGGACTAAAAAAACTGGCTTATCCCATTAAAAAACTGTCAACCGGCTTTTACTATCTTATCGAATTCAAAGCCGAAGGCGATATAGTTGCCGAACTGGAACTGATGTATAAGCGCGAAGAAAGAATCTTGCGCTTCTTAACTGTGGCACTCGACAAGCACGCTGTGGCCTATAACGAGAAAAAACGTCAGAAAGCCGCCGAAAGCAAAGCAGTAAAAGAAAATGTTTAACCTCAAAAATGAATTAAAAATGGCACAAGACTCATCAGAAATCAGATATTTAACCCCGATAGCGGTTGATATTAAAAAGAAAAAATATTGTCGCTTCAAAAAAAATAAGATCAAATACATCGATTATAAAGATGCCAATTTTCTTTTGAAATTTGTTAACGAACAAGGTAAAATTCTGCCCCGCAGACTTACCGGTACTTCTATCAAGTATCAGCGCAAAGTGGCCCAGGCTATTAAAAGAGCCCGCCATATTGCCCTGCTGCCTTATGTAACAGATTTATTAAAATAAGGAGGGAAGGAAAATGGAAATTATTTTAAAACAGGATATTACCAACCTGGGATATAAAGATGATATCGTCAAGGTTAAAAATGGCTATGCCAATAACTTTTTAATTCCTAAAGGATTGGCTGTTATGGCCACACCTCAGAATAAAAAAGTTCACGCCGAAAATATGAAACAAAAAGCGGTTAAGCTCGAAAAACAAGCCAAAGAAGCCGAACAACTGGCTCAGATGCTCGGTAACATTACCGTTAAAGTAGGTGCCAAAGCCGCCACCACAGGTAAAATTTTTGGCTCTGTCAACAACATTCAACTGGCTGATGCTATTAAGGCCCAGTTTAACTATGATGTGGACAGAAAGAAAATCGTCATTGATTCGGAAAAAATTAAAGAACTTGGCACTTATACCGCCAAAGTTAATCTCTTTAAAAATATCTCTGCCACTGTCACTTTCGAAGTGGTAGCCGAATAACCAAAAACCAGTTCAATTGCCTCAGCAGACACTCCCGACAGGTGTTGATGGCTGTTCGTAAGGACGCCTGAAAACAAAAGACTAAGGGATTAAGTGTGGTGAGGCAATTTCTTTTTACCAGATACTAAAAAAATCAACCGATGCCTTTAAGCACCCAACAGATCAAGTTTATTAAAGCACTGATGCAAAAAAAGCAACGTCAGGAAAATAAATTGTTTGTGGCTGAAGGCCCCAAGGTGGTGGGCGATTTTATGAGGCAAAGGTTTCCCATTCAAAGCCTCTATGCTACAGCCACATATATTTCTGAAAATGAAAACCTGCTTAAAACCCAAACGTTTCCCGTTACCGAAATTTCAGAGAAAGAACTAGACAGAATAAGCACACTAACCACACCAAACAAAGTATTGGCTCTGTGCCACATACCCGAATATGAAATAAATGAGCAGGAGATACTTAACCGGTGGTCGCTTGCACTCGATGGCATAAACGATCCCGGTAATATGGGCACAATTATTCGTATGGCCCATTGGTTTAATATCAGGTATGCTTTCTGTTCTCCCGACTGTGTCGAAGCGTATAACCCCAAAACAGTTCAGGCTGCTATGGGCTCATTGGCTGCTGTGAAGGTTATTTATACACCCATGGATGCGCTGTTAAACAGAATGGCCGGAAAAATTCCCATTTTTGGAACTTTTTTAAACGGCCAGAACTGTTATGATGTGGATGCCGGAAAAAACGGCCTGTTGGTTTTTGGCAGTGAAGCCCATGGAATTTCCCCGAAGGTGGCTTCCTGTATCGACCGGCGCATAAGCATACCGCCGGCAGAAGGGCAAATACCCCCCGATTCCCTTAATGCAGCGGTAAGCTGCGGTATTATCCTAGCCGAATGGCACAGAAGGAACCGGCTTTAAAAGATATATCAATATGTGGCGATTAATTTTACTTTCAACAATAATTCTTGGCCTTGCGGTTGCCGCACTGGCCGTTAAAATGTTTTTCGTTAAAGGGGGACAGTTTACAAAAACCTGCGCCAGTATTGACGAAAAAGGGAAACAAGTGCCTTGTACCTGTAAAAACACACCCGGCGAAAAATGTGTTAATTACGATAAACATCATGGCAGGGATAATGTTCCCGACAGCCCACCGGAAGCACCGGATGAAATTAATGGCTAAACAACTGTTAATTTATTGACTTTAACTTGATTACCTTTTTTGTAACAACCGCCTGGTCCATCTGTAATTTTAAAAAATAACCGCCTTTATCCATGTCGGGTAAAAACAGGTTGTCTTTTGATTTTACCGAAGAACGGTATTTTAAATGCCCTGCTATGTCTGAAAGTTCAACAATTATGTTATTTTCAGAGGAAAATTACTCTGACTTTGGCATGTCGTGCGAGCAGGCTTTTTTAATTTCGGTGCCCTCTTTGGTGAATTCAGTGGTGTAGCCAATCTTTTCAATAGCCGCTACAAGTTTTTCTTTGTTTTGTTTGCCGCTTTCGTATGTGATAGTAACAACCTTTGTTTCAAGGTCGGCTATGGCTGAAGTAACACCGGGTTCTTTAACAAGCTCTTTTTCAAGCAGTGCTTTACCATTGGCACAATGAAAATTTACCTTAATTTTTACTTCTTCACTGTTGTTTGTTTGGGCATAAATGCCGGTCATTGTGAGTACTAATACTGACAATAAAATAATTCTGATTGATTTCATCTTTTTATAAATATTTTTTACAAAAGTAGCAAATTTTATTCATAATAGCCTGGCTTCTGTTGCTAGGATGTAATTATTAAAGTGATATATCCTTTTATTATCCGTATCTTTGCAAAAAAAAATTCACTCACGGACACTTATCCCCCTGCAACAGAACGGTTTTGGTTCACGAAAAACATCCCCTTTTTTAAAACATGTCATTTTCTTCATTAAAAATTATTGCTGCGTTACCACGGCAGCGCCAATCGCTCTTCTTTTCGGCCACCATGCCTCCCGAAATTATTAAATTGTCAAATACCATTTTACACAGGCCTGTAAAAGTGGAGGTGACACCATCGGCATCTACTGTCGATATAGTGAATCAGTTTGTATATTTTGTTGATAAAGGGAACAAAAACGCATTGCTTCTCGAAGTGCTTAAAGACCCTGCGATTAAATCGGCCCTTGTTTTTACCCGCACCAAACACTGTGCCGACAAGGTGGTAAAAGTGTTGGCGAAAAACAATATCCGAACCGAGGCCATACACGGCAACAAAAGTCAAATGGCCCGGCAACGTGCCCTGTCCAATTTCAAGGCCCAGACCACCCGTGTACTTGTGGCCACCGATATTGCATCGCGGGGTATTGATATAGAAGATATGGAGTTTGTTATCAACTTCGAAATATCCAATATGCCCGAAACCTATGTACACCGTATTGGAAGAACCGGCCGGGCAGGAGCAGGCGGAACAGCCTACTCATTCTGTGATGCCGAAGAAAAAGCCTTTCTTAAGGATATTGAGAAGCTTATTGGTAAAAAAATTCCTGTCATAGACAATCATCCCTTTCCTTTAATAGATCATAATCCGGTAAAAAAAGTCAGACAACAAAGGAACATGTCTCACCGCTCATCCCGCCCTTCTGTTCGGGCAGCCCAAAACCGCTCGTAATTAAATAACTGTGGCAGCATAAACCTCCGCGTATTTTATCTGTGGGCTGCTTTATTAATCAAAAAAAAACGTATTAAACAAACACAGATGTTTGAAATTAGTTGTATTTTTATAAAATAACAAACAGGTTATTATTTTTTCGAAATTTAACCGAATGATAAAACGCAAGCAAGTTATTATATTATTTTTTCTGTGGTTTTTTATGCCTGAGCTTTCTTTTGCTGTACCACAAGATACTATCCCCGACACAAACAATGTTGCAATTATTGACAGGTCTCATTCTTTATTTAATAACATCGTGACAAACCCTGCTTATGCAGGTATTCTGGGTGGGCACAACATCCTTTTAAATGCCGAAATTGACAACTCCTTTTTTACATTTAAAAATATGTACACGCCACAACAATATAATCTGGCTTATGATGTGGTATTTGGAAAGAAAAAAAATTGTGCTGTCGGGGCTTTATTTTCCTATACAACAGGAGGAATTATCCAAAAAACTTTCGGGGAAATTATTTATGCCCAAAATATTAACCTCACAAAGAATTTGCGATTTTACCACAAATTGCGTTTAGGTGTATCGGTGAGTTTAAACAGGGCAATTACGAACTGGCACTTAACTTCTTTCGGAGACCAGATAGATCCCAAGTATGGCTTTGTGTGGAATACAGCGGAATCCCCTTATGATAGCATTAGATGTTATATAAACTTTAATTGGGGGATGTGGTATCACAATCCTGTTTTTTATCTCGGATTTACTATTAAAAATTTAACGGAACCCGACTTTAGTTTTTATGGAACATCAAAAATTCCAAGAGAATTTATCGTTTCAACTGGAGGGAGTATTAAAATAGATGATAATTTTTCTTTACATCCGGCTTTTAATATGTCCATTGTTAAAGGCTTCGGAAGGAAATTGTCAACATATAGCCCCAGTATAATGGGCTCTTATAAAAATAATTATTTTTTAGGATTGTCCTATAAAGACCTGAATAAAATTACCGTTCATGCTGGGGGGGTGGCTTTAAAGAGTATTTTTTTATCTGTCGCTTATGGCATTTTTACCCATACAGATCTGATGGGATTTGGCTATCCTGCCTATATTGGAGGAGATATAAGAATAAGTATTAATAACAAACCCAAATAGTTGTTTAATGAAAAATTTTCTTATAATTATTTCAACAGCAATCGTATTAATTGCTTTTGGCTGCAAGAAAGAAGGATTCAATGCCGATAGCCCGTATTTTTACCCCAACTCATTCACCCCCAATGGTGATGGAATGAACGATAAATGGTGGCCTATTGCCAATTGGAGTGAAATAAATCTTAGCTCCTATTCAATGAAAATTTTTACTAAAAAAGACAAGCTGCTTTTCGAAACAAGTGATTGGAAAATTGGCTGGGATGGAAAAGCAAAAGGAGAAAACTGTCCGGAGGATTATTATTACTATGTTGTAAAATTTGAATCGATAGATGAGGTGAAGTATAAAGACGTTGGCATGTTTCAGTTGATAAGGTAAAAAGTTTTAATATTGAACATTTGAGTTATTTGAATATCGAACACCGATTAACGAAGGTTGATTCCAGAAGTATTGGAGAATTCAAACATAAATCTAAAATTGTTAATCGATATTTTTAACTACCGCAGGCAGTCATCATTCGATATTCAATATCTTCTTGGTGCTAAAACCTATAGCTTAATCCCGTATAAACCGCTGCAGAAAAGGGATAGTAATGAAATATGTAATGGGAGGGATATAAAAAGTTGTATTTCAGTACCGGTTCAACGTTCACCGAGATTTTTTCAGAAACCCTGTACCCGAATGTGGTTCCGAGAAGCGCAGAATAATTAACGTCTCTTTGCACCGGCAGCAGCAATACATTTGTACTGAATCCGCTGTTTAGCTCCCATGTAAATTTTCTGTTTATAAGCCCGTAACCGGCCGTTAATGGCACGTCGAGCTGCCTGTGTTGCAGGCCGGTACAAAGCTCTTTTGCCGCATAAAACACCCCCGTCCCGATACGCCATTTTTTACCTACCTGGTATTTTAACGACACGCCTGTTGCATAAACCAATAATGTTTTGTTGTTGTTCATAATGTCATTATTCTGATTATTTACTGCACTGTAACTGGCAGCTGCCTCATCTGCAAGACCTGCTTTCATGGAACTTCCCATATAAAAAACCGGCGAAAAATGCTCAGCCAGCGCCCAGTTGCCATTATTATCTTTTGCTTCCTTTTCCTCCGGGTGCTTATTTGCTATGGTTTCATTTTTTAATGTGGGGAGCGGGATATTTTTAAAATCAGATTTTAGGTCTGCAGAGTCTCTTTTTAAAAGGGCAGGGGGCTCTTTTTTCTCACTTTCCAATGCCGCAACAGGAGCTGGTTGCACAAGGCTTTCGTTTTCCACTGCGATGCTGTCTTTTGGCAGGGTTGTATTTTCTGGAATCCCTGCTGTTGTTTCATGCGTCGAAACTTTGCCAGGAGTTAAGGCTGTTTGGGGTATAACAGGGAAAAATTTATTTTGAGCACGGGCTTTTAGGGGCTGGGTGTGTGCACCGGAGGCTTGTGTTTCGGAAGCTGTCAGGGGCGGTCTTGTGTAAGTGAGCGTTTCTTTCTTCATGGCTGTGTATCCGCTGGCTGTTTTGATGTCGCGGTGCCGCAGAATGGCCAAATAATAACCGGCACTAAAAGAAATCAGCAAAGCAAGCGGTGCTGCCACAGACCAGTAAACAAAGGTGCGGCGCTTTTTCCTGTCGTTATCCAGGGCGCTGCTCACTTGCGCCCATACGCGCGGCGGAAGCTCCTGGTCGAAATCTTCAACCAGCTCACGGCAGAATTGTCCTATGGGCAGCTTGTCATTTTGCATGATTATAAGTATTGTGTCCCCTGTTGTATGGAAAGCGCTTTAATATTTTTTGTTGCAGCACTGCCTTAGCCCGAAGCAAATTCGAACGCGAGGTGTTTTCGGATATACCCAGCAACTGTGCTATCTCGGCATGTGAATAACCGTCCATTTCATACAGGTTGAAAACCAGTTTGTATTGCGGAGAGAGTTCCTGAATAAGCAGGATGATGTCTTTAGCCATGATTTGGCTGACAATGTCTTCATAATTAATATCTTCGCTGTATTCACAGATGTCTTCTGCCACATACAGGGGCGATGTTTTTTTTTTCAAGTGCGGTGTTTACCATTATTTTTCTTATCCACGCACCAATGGGGCCTGTGTTTCGGTATTGATGGATGTTCCTGAAAACCTTTATAAATCCTTCCTGTGCCATGTCTTCTGCTTCTGCATAATTGCTGCTGTAGCGCAGACACACACTGTACATCTTTTTCTGAAAAAGATCGTACAGGGCTTTCTGAGCCTCTTTTTTGCCTTTTCTACAGCCGGTTATTATGTCGTCAATGTTTTCCAAGTAAATGCACTATATTCTATATGATGTATAATGTCTCTGTTTTGTTGCGTAAGGGATAAAAAATATTTTCTTACAAAGATTTTTCTTAACGCAACATTTCGTTTACCGTTTCCCTCATGTAATTAAAAGCGTTAATTAAAAAATAAAATTAATAACAATGAAAACAAAAACGACAAAAACAGCAGGAATTATTTTCGTATCAATCTTATTATTAACTTGTTATAGCTTTACAGGAAGGGGGCGGGACACAGTGGTACAGCCTTTAATGTTAAATGCGGCCAGGTTGGAACTGCTCGAATATAACCAAAAGATACTGGATGCCCGCATAAACCTGCTAGAAATGAAGCAGCCTTCCAAAAAAACATCTATTATCAGTACGGTGGCAGCCTATCCGAATGTTACAGCAAAAAGCAACAAAATACCATTCGATTCAACTTTTAAACCCTTCACTCAAGCCATCACTTTTAGCCTTAACCGTATTTTTGAAGGCACCCTGCAAATAGGCTATGAAAAGGCGCTCAACAGAAGTCTTGCTTTGGATGTAAACCTTATGGGCACTTATGTAACTAAGGACGGCTTTGGCCGCGGCTACCTGCAAAACCAGGAACTGGCCTATGCCGATGAGGCTACCAATAACTACGTTTATTACAGTGGCAACATGATAAGAAGTATTGGGGGTACGGTGCGGCTTAAAAACTATTTGCTTACAAGGGTAAATGCCGATGCACGCGCACCTATTGGTTTGTATGCCGCCCCGCAGCTGATGTACCGTAGAGTGTGGATTACCGGCAACCAATATATGTATGATTATTATTTTGCCGCTTCTAAAGAAATCACCCGCAACCTCGATATAATGCAGGGTGGCGTTATTATCGGCAGTAAGTTCACACTCGCCAAAGTGTTATGTGTTGATGCCTATATCGGAGGTGTGATGAGGCTAAGTAAATACTACAACGAGAAAACATTCACTCGCTATAAAAAGTGGCATAACATTGACTATTCGGGCATTTTGCCAACAGCAGGAATTAATATCGGCATCCTGAAATAAATAACCGCTTTGGACGTTAACTTTATTAGTATAAATCCGAGGTCGTTAAAAAAATAATACCATGATAAAAATGCGCCCGGTACTTTTGCTGTTGTCCTTATTTACGGGCCTGATACAAGCCCAAAACAACAACGCGCTGAATAATATGCCCCCACAGATAAACAATCCCCTAGCCAACCAGGCGGTCAATACCGATCAGCAAATGGCCATGAATACTGCCATGCTGATGGTGGTTCCCCAGCAGGCGCAACTTAATGGGGTTCAGCAAGCGCAGGTATTAGTTAACCCAAATCAGCAAAAGCAACTGGTCGTTCAGGCAAATAACAACCCGCCTGAGCAAAATATTGCCATAGGTTCAAACCGTTCATATACCCCCTATGCCTTGTCCGGCTATTCCTCAAAACATCATTTCAGAAAAGCTAAAATCAACCTGCATAAAATACATATTCTTAGAAAATTCCGAAACGAATGTCCCCTGTTTAAAACCGGTACATACAAAAAACTCTTTACGAGCAAAAAACGAAGAATAACCAGGTGCTTTAACTTTTAAAAATCCAGTTTTTAATTACACATATCTGATTACTGTCTCTGAGGGCTTATGTGTTCATCAGTTCTTCGACCAGCTGCGGCACGCCCACGGTGGCCGGTGCTAAGATTTTTCTAAGGTTTTTAATGCCAAAAGCCGGTGAATCATTAGGGTCAATAAGATATTTGGGCGCATGATATGGCGCATACTCAAGCAGGCCTGCAGCCGGATATACATTAAGAGAAGTGCCGATCACAATTAAAATGTCGCATTTTTCGGTAAGCTGTGCGGCCTTTCCTATATTGGGCACGGCTTCACCAAACCACACGATATGAGGTCTCAGTTGGGAACCTTTTTCGCATTTATCGCCTATTTTAACCTCACAGTTTTCTTCGGTAAGCGTGTAAATGAGCTTTTCATCCAGAGTGCTGCGCACCTTTTTCAGTTCACCGTGAAGGTGAAGCACTTTTGTTGAGCCGGCTCTTTCGTGCAGGTCGTCCACATTCTGTGTAATTATTTGCACATCGTATTTTTGTTCGAGAGTTACCAGTGCCAGGTGACCTGCATTTGGGCTAACGCTGAAAAGCTGTTTGCGGCGTTCGTTATAAAACCGGGTTACCAATGCAGGGTTTTTCTTCCATGCCTGGGGGGTGGCCACTTCCGTTATATCGTGCTCTTCCCATAATCCGCCCGCATCCCTGAAGGTTTTAATACCGCTTTCAGCACTTATGCCGGCTCCTGTAAGCACAACAATTTTTTTCAAATTATCCATAAAAAAAATAAAAAATTAACGATGAGAAATATTATTAAATAAAAAGTTAAGGTTTTACAAAACTTTGTATTTTTACAACAAATTTAATAAAAAAACAGTATCAAATTATTAATAACAATAACTTTTATATATCATGAAAAACATTGATTTAACCCTTAAAAATCTGGCCGATTTATTTCCCGCAGATTTTACTCAGGAACAACTGGCAAAAGCCAAGACCATATTTCTGAAACGTCTGGCCTATAATGCACACAAACACTACAATGGAAAAATGCAAACTGTTCCCAAGGCACCTGTACTTGGGTTTAACTGGTTCAACGTGTGGTACACACCGGGGGTGTCGAAAGTATCTACAGAGATTCGCGAAAACAATGACATTTCTTACGATCTTACCAACAGGAGCAATCTTGTGGCTGTGGTAAGCGATTCGACCCGCGTTCTGGGCGATGGCGACTGTACCCCTCCGGGAGGTCTGGGCGTTATGGAAGGGAAGGCCTTCCTGATGAAATACCTGGGCGGTGTCGATGGCGTAGCCCTTTGTATCGACAGTCGCAATGCTCAAGGCAAAAACGATCCGGATAAAATGATTGATTTTGTAAAAATGTGTCAGCACAGCTTTGGCGCTGTGAATCTCGAAGATATTTCGCAGCCCAACTGTTACAAAGTGCTTGATGTGCTGCGCGAAGAATGCGACATTCCTGTTTGGCACGATGATGCCCAGGGCACAGCCAGCGTAACTTTAGCAGGACTCATCAATGCATTGAAACTGGTTAATAAAAAAATGGAAGAAGTTAAAATAGTTTTCTACGGTGCCGGCGCCGCAAATTCTTCTATTGCGCGCATTTGTTTTGCCGCCGGAGTGGACCCTAAAAAAGCTGTTATTTTCGACTCCAAGGGCGCCCTCAGCATTAAAAGAAATGATGTAAAAGAAGACAAACGTTTTTACCGCAAATGGGAATTGTGCCAGGTTTCTAATCCGCAATGTATAGAAAACATTGAAGAAGCCATGAAAGGCGCCGATGTGCTGATAGCTGTGTCGAAGCCAGGCCCCGAAGAAGTCAAACAAAGCTGGATAAAACTGATGGCCGAAAAACCCATTGTTTTTGCTTGTTCTAATCCCGTTCCCGAGATTTATCCCTATGCCGCCAAAGAAGCCGGCGCTTATATTGTTGCCACAGGCAGAGGCGATTTTCCTAATCAGGTAAACAATTCTATGGGCTTTCCTGGTATTCTAAAAGGCGCTTTGCTGGTGCGTGCCCGAAAAATAACCGACGACATGGCTATTGCTGCAGCAAAATCACTTGCTAATTTTGCCGAAAAAAGAGGTATCAATCCCGATAATATCACAGCCACAATGGATGAGGCCGGTGTCTTTGCTTATGAAGCAGCCGATGTAGCCATGCAGGCACAAGCCGATGGTGTAGCCCGCATAAATATGACCTGGCAGGAAGCATACGATAAAGCTGAAGCAGATATACAACATGCCCGCAATATGATTCATGCTCTTACCGAACAGGAATTTATCGGGAAACCTCCTGCAGAACTAATCGAGGAAGCCGTTGAATATACGGTTAAAGAAATACTAAAATAAAATTTTTGCAGCAAGCTGTAAGTTTGGCTGTTTGATACTATCCTTTTCGGACAATGCCATGAAGCAGCATGTTGAGCAAATGCATCAATGGTGTTTGGTAATCGGGCGCATCTTCTTTGCCAAAGAATGGAATTTCGAGGCTTTTAAGCATAGTAACCATTATAAAAGCAGTTTCTGAAATATTCGGAATAATAAAGACCTGCTGTTCAACTCCCAGTTTTAATATGGTTGTAACAATTTCCAGTTCTGCTTTATCAAAATCACACCTGTTTTTATTTATAAACTGAAGGTGTTCGTATAACTCTGTTTTTAAAGCGCTGTAGAAACGGCCAATATTTTCGAGGAAACTCATCCGGGTAAATACATAAGCCTTCAGCTTTTCTACAGGCTCGCTTTCCCTGTCAATAGCAACTGTCAGTGCTTGTTCCAGTTTTTGGGCTTCTATACGGATAACCTCCCGAAAAATCTCATCTTTATTTTTGAAGTAATAATAAATGACAGTTTTTCTTTTGTTGATGACAGAGGCAATATCATCAAGGGTGGTTTTGCGGTAGCCGTACTTTCCAAATGCTATGCTTGCTGCATGGATAATAGCTTCTCTTGCGCCGTTTTTTTTATTGTTTTCGTTCATGATGTTTTTATCGCCGTATAAAAGTATAAACTTTTTTGTTATTTGAATCATCATTGACAACGAGAAGATACTTTCCCTTTCTAAAATTATTGATGGGAATAACCAATTTGTCCTGCAGAGTAAGATTTTCAACAAGCTGACCGGCCATATATAAAAATACAAATTTAACAGCTTATTATTTTCGGCTTCAACGACAATATATTCTGAAGCAGGGTTGGGATATATGCTTAATTCAATATTGGCTTGACATAACGGCTCAATTTCTACAGTACTGTTGCAGGTTGTCAGAAATTCGCCCGTAGTGTTGGGCTGCATACCGGTTTGTGTAAGATTGTTCAGCGCTGTTGGGTCATTTTTAAACTGGCTCAGCATAAAGCTCAACAAGTAATGCCTTATTGTAGCCGTGGCATTAGTGCGCCCGATAGTACCCACAACCTGCGAAGAATGCTGGTAATCGCCGAATGCTGCGTGCCCCATGCCTGTAATCATTGCATAACTTTTACAAGAAGCAGACGTAAAAGCATCGTAGCCGGTTTTACAAGCTGATGGCGTACTCGAGTTGTCCTCGCTTCCTGCAAGCGAAAGCACTTTACCCGTATAACCCGACACATCGTGCGGCATCAATATATTATTACTGGGATATGATGCAAAATACACAATGCCCTGTATTTCAGTGGGTCTGTCGATAAGAAGGGCTGACGCATTGACGCCTCCGTTAGAATGTCCCCCTACTACAACATTGGTAGAATCGGCATAGGCGTTAAGCCAGTGCTGTGTGTCGGACATTTTGGTTTTAAGCCAGATGTGTACATTTTTAAATGTTGTGCCGTTGGGCAACCCTGCGCTCGTTTCATCAATTACCAGCACCACAAAACCCCATGAGGTAAGATGTTTAAGAAACAAATCGTAGGTGTGTACGTTAATGTCGCCACCCATAATTCCATTAGCGCCAGGCTGAAAAATAAACACGGGATATTTGCCTAATACAGGCGGAATAGATGGGCGGTACATAACCACTTTTTTAGAACTGACTGTAGCCGAATCCGACACAATGCCATAGAGGCCATCATTATAATATGGCGAAGAGGTCGATTGAATTTGTGCGAAAGTTAAATCCAGAACTAAAAAAAAATCGAAAATAAAAGAATAATAAGCTGTTTCATAATTTTAACATTTTAATTATTTGTAAAAATGTTCAAAAATAATAAAAAAAATTTTTTATTGTAAAAAAAATCAAATTAAAACATTGTTTTTTTTACAAATATTTACAAATAAGAAAAATCAATTTTAAAATTTCTTTAAACTATCCGGTTTAGTCGTACAATAGGTTTCGAAAAGCTTAATGGCATCGGGATAGCCCATGTCGCTGGCTGTTTTCCAATCGGCACAGGCGTTGTCGTTTTTTCCTAAAAGAGCATACACAATGCCACGGTTGTGATAGGCAATCTGGTAGCCTGGCTTAAAAGTTATGGCCGAAGTATAATCGGCAATAGCCCCTTCATAATCGTTGAGCTTACGTTTAACATAAGCGCGGTTAAAGTAGGCCATGGCATAAGTGGAGTCATCTTTTACAGCCAAATCGTATTGCACCAGAGCGCCGTTAAGGTCACCCAGATACTCTTTGGCGTTGCCTGTCATAATATAGACATCTGCGTTTTGAGCAACAGAACCACTATAAAGAAAACAAATAAGGGCTAAAGTTGCTAAATATTTTACTGTTTGCATGGTGCTTAAATTGAACACTAAATTACAAAAATACGCAATATGGGGCATTTAAATTTATAAAATAAAAAAGCCCGCATCACGGTTTTGCGCGATACGGGCTTTTCATGCCTGCAATGCGTTCTTATTTGATTTCAATCTGCCTCATTGGTTTTTCTTTGGCCTCTTCTTTTTTGTGAATCTGTACCGACAGGATGCCATTGTTATGCATAGCATTTATTTTTTCAGTGTCGGCGGTTTGCGGTAAAGCAAAGGAGCGTTTGAAAGAGCAGTAATTGAATTCCTTGCGCATGAATTTTTCGTCTTTTTCTTCTTTATTGTTTTGTTTTTCGGAAGAAATAGTCAGCACATTGTTTTTGATTTCAATTTTGAAATCGTTTTTTTCAAGGCCAGGAGCCGCAAGGT
>JAKIYU010000168.1 GCA_022708385.1 Bacteroidota bacterium
TTTTGCCTCTCATCCTAAAGGATGTAAATTGCTGAAAATCAATTCTTCCTTTAGGATTGAGGCAAAAACGGAAATTAACAATTTACATCCTTTATCAATACCTAAAATTTTTATCGGACATTAATGATTTATTTTATGAATACTAAATTATGTGTGGTATAACAGGCGTTTATTTTTTTTCAAAAGCAGCTGAAAAATATCACCTGTATGTAGGAAACGCTATCTCAAATTTGAATTTAAGAGGGCCTGATGCGTCAGGCAAATATATTCATAACAGGGTTGCTCTGGGCCATGCCCGTTTATCGGTTATTGATGTTACTGAGGCAGCAGCACAGCCTTTTACAGATGCGTCAGGCAGATACACAATAGTATTTAACGGGGAAATTTTTAACTACAAAGAGTTACGCCTTTACCTCGAAGCAAAAGGCATAAAATTTCGCTCTCAAAGCGATACCGAGGTATTGCTGTCACTGTATATACTAGAGGGTAAGAATTTTGTCCACAAATTAAATGGGTTCTTTGCTTTTGCTATTTACGATAATATTGAAGAAACACTTTGCCTGGGCCGCGACCGCTTTGGTATTAAACCCCTTTATTATTATCACGACTCGGATGTGTTCGTCTTTGCCTCTGAAATGAAAGCCTTGCTCTCTTACCCGCTTGCAAAAAATATCGATAACAACGCTTTGTTTTTCTATTTACAACTTAATTACATTCCTGCACCCCATTCAATTTTTAAAAGTATCAGGAAATTAGAGCCCGGACATGCTATTTATATAAGCGCAAACAGTTTTAAAACTGAAAAATATTATGACCTTGATATTGATAAACCTTCTGATAAAATATTGTCATATGGCGATGCTTCAAAAAAACTGGCGGCGCTACTCGACGATGCTGTAAAATTACGTATGATTTCAGATGTGCCTTTGGGTGCATTTCTAAGCGGTGGCATCGATTCTTCGGTTGTTGTTGCCCTTGCCTCACGACATGCTAATAATCTTAATACCTTCTCAATAGGCTTTAAAGATGAACCGTTGTTTGATGAAACCTATTATGCCAACCTGGTTTCCAAAAAGTTTAATACCAGCCACACTGTTTACAAACTGACAAATCAGGATTTATTCGAACATTTGTACGATGTGTTGGATTATACCGACGAGCCTTTTGCCGATTCATCAGCACTGGCTGTGTATATCCTTAGCAAATATACCCGAAAGCATGTCACAGTAGCTCTTTCAGGTGACGGGGCCGATGAAGTTTTCGGCGGTTATAATAAACATTATGCTGAGTTCATTTATCAGCAATACCCGTTTTTATGGAAAATGCTTTCTTTTTCCGAACCCCTCTTGCGAAGCCTTCCCCAGTCGCGCAATTCCGCATTGTTAAACAAATTTCGCCAGCTGCACAGAATGGCCAAAGGCGCTCAGATGAATGCCAAAGACAGATATTGGCACTGGTGCCGTTATGCCGACGAAAAAATGGTGCAGGAAATGATGAAGATAAGTTGTAATCCAGATGAATACAACGTAGGCAAACAGTATTATCTGGGTCAAATTGACAATAATAATGGAGAGATGAACGATATTTTTTTTACGGATGTAAAATTTGTGCTTCCCAACGATATGCTTGTTAAAGTTGATATGATGTCGATGGCTAACAGCCTCGAAGTAAGGGTGCCGTTTCTCGATTACCGTATTGTGGAATTTGTGATGAGCTTGCCATCGGATTATAAAATTGACAAATCAGGCAGGAAAAAAATTCTTCGGGACGCCTTCCGTGATGAATTGCCACCCGAGCTATATACAAGAAAAAAACATGGGTTTGAAGTGCCTTTGCTCAAATGGTTCAATACCGAACTCAGATCACTTATTACCGACGACCTCCTTAACGATCAGTTTATTAAAGACCAGAACCTTTTTGACCTCATTGAAATTAATAAACTTAAGCAGCAGGTATTTTCAAATAAACCAGGTGATGCAACAGCAAGAATATGGGCACTTATAGTATTTCAATATTGGTATAAAAAATACATGAATTAATGAAAAACCATCTGCAAAAGGGAATATACCAAATACTGTATTTTTGAGCAAATACCCTTTTATTATATTAATTTTGCTCTTAATGTTATAAACCTAGTTTATGCCAAAGGTCTTAAGAATATTGAATAGGTTCAATTTGGGCGGGCCAACTTTAAATGCGGCATACCTCACAAAATACCTTGCACCCGATTTCGAAACACTTCTTATTGGAGGCAAACATTGTGAATCGGAAAAAAATTCAGATTATATTTTGAAAGACCTCGGAGTCGAATTTCACCTTATTGATGAAATGCTAAGGTCTGTAACTTTTAAAAATGATGTAAAGGCCTACAAAAAGCTACTTGATATAATAAAGGAATTTAAACCCGACATTGTGCATACCCATGCGGCTAAAGCAGGAGCACTTGGCCGCCTTGCGGCACACAGATTAAAAGTTCCCGTAATTGTACATACTTTTCACGGACATGTCTTCGATGCCTATTTTAATAAAGTTACTTCTTCGTTTTATAAGGCTGTGGAAAGAAATTTGGCGCGAAAAACTACCCGCATTATTGCTATTAGCGAAAATCAGAAAAAGGAACTTTCCGATGTGTACAATATTTGTCATGCCGAGAAAATTGAAGTAATACCCCTGGGACTCGATTTAAAAAAGTTCGGCTGTGACAAAGAGGTTAAAAGAACTGTTTTTCGCAAGACGTTTAACCTCGATGATGACGAGATTGCTATTGGTATTATTGGGCGCCTTGTTCCTGTTAAAAATCACGACCTTTTTCTAAAGTCATTTAAAAATATTAAAGATACAACAGGCAAAAAAGTAAGGGCTTTTATCGTAGGCGATGGCGAAATGAAAGAGCACCTCAAAGAGCTTGCTTCAGGACTAAACCTTGACTATATCAATACCACTGGTATCCCTTATAATAACGAAAAAGCCAGCGTTACTTTTACTTCATGGATAAAGGAAGTGGACAATGTTCTTGCCGGGCTTGATATTGTTACCCTTACCTCTCTTAACGAAGGAACCCCCGTTAGCCTTATCGAAGCTCAGGCGTCGTGCAAAGCAATTGTAGCCACTGATGTGGGGGGCGTGCGCAATGTGGTTCGACCCGGCGAAACAGCTTTACTCGCACCCAGCAATGATTTAGAGAAGTTTTCAGATGTACTCAAAACTGTTGTCGAAAATGACGATGTCAGGCACAAACTTTCTCATAACGGCTGTTGCAGTAAACTCTTCGAAAAATATGGCTACGAAAGACTCTGCACCGACATGAAAAACCTGTATTATAAATTGCTCAGTGAGAAATAAAAAAGGCTGCCTTTTAAGCAGCCCTTTTTTATCAACATCTGGTATTATTTAACTTCTTCAAAATCAACATCTGTAACTTCTCCATCAGGCCCTCCCTTGCCTGTGTTGGCATTGTTTTGCGGCTCCTGTTGCTGAGGCCCGCCCTGTTGTTGCGTGGCTTTATACATATCCTCGCTGGCAGCCTGCCATGCCGTATTTAAACCTGCCATAGCAGAATCAATCATACTCAGGTCTTTCGACTTATGAGCCTCTTTCAGCTGATTAAGGGCATTTTCAATAGCGGCTTTTTTCTCAGCAGGTATTTTATCACCATATTCTTTAAGCTGTTTCTCCGTCTGAAATATCATGGTGTCGGCACCATTGAGCTTGTCAATTTCTTCTTTGGCCTTTTTATCGGCATCCGCATTCATCTGGGCTTCTTTCTTCATGCGTTCTATTTCGGCATCTGATAAACCCGAAGAAGCTTCGATGCGAATATTCTGGGTTTTTCCGGTAGCCTTGTCCTTGGCTGTGACATTAAGAATGCCGTTGGCGTCTATATCGAAGGTTACTTCAATTTGTGGCATACCCCTCATTGCAGGTGGAATACCATCAAGGTGAAAACGGCCGATGGTTCTGTTGTCCTTGGCCATCGAACGCTCACCCTGTAGGACATGTATTTCAACAGAGGTCTGATTGTCGGCTGCAGTCGAAAATATTTCCGATTTCTTGGTGGGGATAGTTGTGTTGGCTTCTATAAGCTTTGTCATAACACCGCCTAGAGTTTCGATACCCAGCGACAGCGGTGTAACATCAAGCAGCAACACATCTTTGACTTCGCCTGTGAGTACACCGCCCTGGATGGCTGCACCTACGGCTACAACTTCATCAGGGTTCACACCTTTCGAAGGCGCTTTCCCAAAGAAATCCTCCACAATCTTCTGAATCACGGGAATTCTTGTTGATCCCCCTACAAGCAGTACTTCATTAATTTCGGAGGTGCTTACTTTTGCATCTTTCATGGCTTGACGGCAGGGTTCAAGAGTTTTCTGAACCAAATCATCAATAAGCTGTTCAAATTTAGCACGGCTGAGTGTTCTTACAAGGTGTTTTGGAATACCATCCACTGGCATGATATAGGGCAGGTTAATTTCTGTTGAAGTGGAACTCGAAAGCTCAATTTTGGCCTTTTCGGCAGCTTCTTTAAGACGCTGTAATGCCATCGGGTCTTTTCTCAAGTCGATATTTTCGTCTTTTATAAACTCTTCTGCAAGCCAGTCAATAATACGCTGGTCAAAGTCGTCGCCTCCCAGGTGTGTATCACCGTTGGTGGACTTTACTTCAAACACGCCGTCGCCAAGTTCAAGTATAGAGATGTCAAAGGTGCCTCCGCCAAGGTCGTAAACAGCCACCTTAATGTCCTTGTTTTTCTTGTCGAGGCCATAAGCCAGAGCTGCCGCAGTAGGTTCATTAATGATTCTTTTAACCTTAAGTCCTGCTATTTCACCGGCTTCCTTAGTAGCCTGGCGCTGTGAATCGCTGAAGTAAGCCGGTACAGTTATTACAGCTTCGGTAACTTCCTGTCCGAGATAGTCTTCGGCAGTTTTCTTCATTTTCTGAAGTATCATGGCCGATATTTCCTGTGGCGAATAGAGCCGGTCGCTAATTTTAATGCGTGGCGTGTTATTGTCGCCTTTTACTACTTCGTACGAAACGCGGTTTCTTTCGGTGGCCACTTTGTCAAATGTTTCTCCCATAAAACGCTTTATCGAAAATATCGTTTTCTTGGGATTGGTGATGGCCTGCCTTTTGGCCGGGTCGCCTACTTTCCTTTCACCGTTCTCGGTAAATGCCACAATCGAGGGCGTTGTACGCCTGCCTTCACTGTTGGGAATTACAACAGGTTCATTACCTTCCATAACAGATACACACGAGTTGGTGGTGCCTAAATCAATTCCGATTATTTTACCCATTTTTTATAATATTTAAATGATTAATGTGAATACTGATTTTTGAGATTCACCCATTTTCAATCATTATGCCACCAGAAAATAATGCCTGTTTTAAACACCATTCCTGACATTTATTTTGTGTTATTATAAAATAATCCCGAAATTTGACAGGTAAACATGACAAAAAGACACCCTCTTCTCAATTCTTCTACTTATCCTCATCCTAATTTATATATTTCCTTTTCCCTTTCGATTTTCTGCTATCAAGGATTCTGTTCCATAAGCGGATTTCCCGACATTTCTTCCTGTGGGATTTTAAAAAGCAGTCGCGGGTCATTATAGGCGGCATTGTGCCTGACATTTTGTTTCAGACGCCGCAGATTGTGGTAATCGTCTCCCTCAAAGGCCAACTCTTTCCGACGCTCAAAGCGTATCGAATCGATAAAGGTAGCATCAACAGTTTGTATGGGAGGCAAAAAAGCACGTACACGTATTGCATCATAACTGGCAATGGCATCTGTAATGCTACCTGAAGATAAAACATAGGACTCGGCGCGAATAAGATGCATCTCGGCCAACCTAATAACTGAAATATTATTGACATTAG
>JAKIYU010000005.1 GCA_022708385.1 Bacteroidota bacterium
CTTTTTTATTTTTCTTATAAATGACATGGTGTATATATTTGTACACTACAAAGATAATAAAAAAATTTTAAATACAAGAAAAATCTACATTTTTTTTGTGGTGTATAAAAATTGAGTGAAAGTTAAGTATTTAACAAATGTATAAACTGCGCTTCGAGAGCATCCTGTCCTTCATCAAGCTGATGTATAACTTCGTTGGGAACAGGCGCATGAAAGTACGTGCGGCTAATTGAAAAAGCTCTGAAAACAGGCAACCTGATGTTGTATATTTTGCATTGTTCGGCAATAAAAGACCAGTCAATTTTATCCTGTTTTACTTTTATCAGTTCGGCAATATCAACAAAATTATTCAAGCGGATATTTTTTTTAATAAAATGGGAAACCAGGTGTATGGATAAATAAATCAGGTTCCATTCATCCTTCAGAATATGCGTATTTTCGTCACCGAAGTTCACTATTTGAGCACCATCCCATACTTTTTCTGTGGGGAACCTGATAATATGATGCGAAGAACTTAAATCGTGATGAAGTTCAATTTTTACACGGGAATTTTGAAAAGCGTTAAGGTGGTTATAAATATTTAACGTTCTCAGTTTATACGATTTATAAGGTTCGGTATTAACAAAGCCCATATCAAAAAGCAACTGTTCGGCTGTAAGCAACTGTTTGTTTTCCACAAGTAAATCAATATCGCTCATAGGTCGGAGGCCCGGGTCTCCGTAAATATATTCTGCTGAAGCCATACCTTTAATAAGCAGCGTCTTAATTGAAGCATCGTTAAAAATCTTGAGTATCTTTTTTAATTCTTCCTGTGCCCTTACATTTTTTGAAAGCACATGGTAATAGCTCCCCTGAACGGCATTAAAAACAGACTCCGGCACAAGGGTTTCTAAATGATGTTCTTTGATTATTTTATAAAAAAAAGGGGCCGTGCCCTGACTTACACTAAACTGAACAAAAAAAGACCAGTCAACCTGGTTTTTGAGTAATTCCCGCAAAAGTTCAATCAAGCTGTCGGACACTTGCCTTGTGGCAGTTAAAAGGATAAGCCTTTGCGCTGAATTAAGCTGGCGGTTTTCGGTTGTTATCATGACTCATCGGAAGGCTTAAAAAAGCTAAAATTAACACTCCCATACACCCGTTTTTCAAAAAAAAGAGGATGCTGAGAGAAGTTATTCGACACTCCGTGTTCGAGAATAAAAAAACCTTCGGGTTTCAAGAGTTTTCGCGAAAGTAACTCATCGGGAAGTCGGTCTAAATGTGGCATATCGTAAGGCGGGTCGGCAAAAACAACATCAAAAGTGCGTTGACTCTTCTGTATATATTCATGCACACTCATGCGTATCAGTTTCACCGTATTAATCTTCAGAACATCCAAATTTTGTTTTATAAAACTTACGCATTTGAAATTATTTTCAACAGCCACGACTTCCCTGACGCCACGTGAGGCAAACTCGTACGAAATACTACCTGTTCCGGAAAACAAATCAAGAACATCGAGGCCTTCAAAATCCATCCTGTTGTTAATGATATTAAACAGGCTTTCCTTAGCAAAATCGGTGGTTGGCCTTATATTTATATGAGAAGGCAGTATGATACGCCGGCCTTTATAATATCCGCTGACTATTCTCACTTAAACAGTAAATAAATCGTAATAGTAATGATACGGAACTTCCGTGGCACCAAGAATAATGTTCTCAGGTTTCTTTAAAAAACTAACATGCCTGATATATTTGATTATATAACTGTAAACAGCGCTTTCTTCTTCAATTGTTCCGTATAAATAAAGCGGCATTGTATCCGGATCACAATTAAGCTGTTTTAAAGTGTGCATCAAGTAATAGATAAAGTCCTGAGCTGAGGGATAAGAAAAGGTATTGCACAAAAGAAGCTTTTTATAGGCAAACACACAAATATCAAACTGGCCTTCTTTGACAAACACAAAACCGCTTTTACTTTTTTCGTTTAAGTTTCTGCAAAGTTCAATCATAATCGATTTCCTGTTGCGGAGTGCTGCCTGAGGAAACGCTTCCTTAACATAAGCATACAAGTGTTGAGGTAAGGCATAAACCTGTGTTATACCGGCGCCTTCAATTTTATCGTACAACACCATTTCGCCGTTTAGCTGGCCGTAATTAAAATTAATGTATGAAGCGAGCATCGACTCATCAAATAAGTTATCTGGAATCAATGTTTCTTTTTCCGAAGCGCAAACGACAGTTACTTTTTCAGCGCCAGAGGCCGCTTCATAAACAGGGAGAAAATCGCATTTACTTAAGGCGGCAAAAGGCACGTTGTCGGTATCAAAAGTCATCAGTTTTAATATGGATTGATTGGCATTAAGCACGACAACAGCATTTGCTTTTTCGAATGCAATCACACACGATTTCTCCGATGAAATCAATGTATTAATGTCGGGATGTATATAAAGTATGCGTTGGGTAAGGCCAGGCATAGCGTTTTATTCCCAGTTACCGTCAATAGACGGGGAATCCATTGAGCCGACCTTCAGCCCCTCTTTAAGGTCAACCATATTGCTTGTTTTTAAACCTTTGAGAAACTGGCCATAGGCAGCAAAAACTTCAAATACGGGTATGATGACTCTGCTGCGTTCAATTTTATCGGCGCGAATTTGAAATTTTTCACCCTCACCATAAGGAATAAAGGGCAGTGAATCAATAAAGCTGAGCTGTTTGCCTTTAAAAATTGAGTCAAAAACAGGCACTAAAGTAGTATCTCTGATAATAATGGCCGTAGAATCTTCTTCATCGCCTTCTTTTCTTACAACAGGAAACTGACCTGTACGGAGAAAAATGGTCAGGGTATCAAAAGTACTGGCATAAGCGTTATAAACAGACTTATAGGCCACCTGTGCAGTGCGAATGTCTTTAAGGCGTTCAATCACTTTTGCCTCCCTGATTGCCCTTTCCTTATTAAAACGAATAGGTGTCATTATACTTTCCCAAACAAAATATGCCAGAACAAGAATTATTATGGCAAGTGCAATTTGAATTATTTTATTATTCATGGGTGTGCCCTTTTGATTATTATATACTGATGCAAATTTATTATTTTTTTTATTCAAATAACCTTTTTCGTTAATTTATGGTTGACAACACATCTTTATTAATTTTTACAGGATATTTAGCTCTGAGTTCTTCAATCCATTTTTTTTCAAGATAGTTCTGGTACTCGGCTGTGACCAGTCCTTTAACATCGGAAAGTCCTTTGGGTTCGGGTTGTAAAACTTCATGCACCACAACAAAAACCACATCTTTTTCAATGTTCTTATCAGCCGAAATACCTGTTTTCCATTCAATGCCGTCAATTATTTCGCTATCCCCTTTAGAGAAGAAGTTGCTTTCAATTTTCAGAGAATTGGGGTCATTGATATTAATCTTATCGAGGATATACTGGTTGGGATAGCCTTTTTTCATAGCTTTTGCCGCTAAACTTCTAGCTTTTTTGGCAACTTTGACATCTTTGCATATATAAATGGAAGCATTGAGCCGTGTGCCCCACATATAGTTATGTTTTACTGTCTGGTAAAAATTTTCCAGTCCCACAGTATCATTAATGGCTTTTGACCATACTTTTTGTTGGGTTAATTCGAACAAAAGAATACCATCTCTGTATTCTTTCATAAGATTTCTGAAGTCAATATCTTTTATTTCAAGCCTGCTGTCTTCGTAATTAACACAAGTTTCATCGACATAACCATTATAAACCGCATTAACATAATTTTCAATATTTTCTTTGACGCGGTGCCCCTGATGGTTAAAAAGATAGGTAGCAAAATCCTGTTGTGTAAAGACTTTATCGGCCAGTTTAAAAAGTGTGTCTTTGAGGTTTTTAGCGGTTTCAATTTGCCATTTGCCTACAAAAACGCTGTCATCAACAATAGTATAGAAAGGTTTGAGTTTGTTCAGGTCTTCGCTAAAATTGTATTCCTTTTTAATTCTGGCAATAAACACATCCTTGCTCAGGTTTGAACGGGGGTCGCGTGTAACACGGCTTTTCAGTTCAGGATAAAGGTTTTCGTAGGTGTCGATGGGTTTTCTATCGAGAAGTTTGATAATATGATAACCATATATCGTTTTAACAGGTTCTGATACTTCGTTGATTTTAAGTTTTGCAATAGTTTCAATAAATTCAGGTACCATGCGGTTAACACCAAACCAGGGAAGTACCCCCCCCTTGGCGCCGGAACCTTTATCGTCGGAATATTTCTGGGCAATTTCCTCGAACGACTCGCCTTCTTTAATTTTTTGGTAAAGACTGTCGGCTTCAAGTTTTTTGGCTGCCACTTGTTCTTCGGTTGCATTTTTGGGGAGGCTTTTCAGGATATGTGCTACCTGAACTTTACCCATAGCGGGTTTTTTATCCGTAACTTTTATCAGGTGATACCCAAAAGCTGTGCGGATAGGCATTGATATTTCCCCTACTTTGGTATTATAGGCGCCGTTTTCGAAAGGATATACCATATCGAGTGCAGTAAAATAGCCCAAATCGCCGGCGTTACCTTTCATGGCAGGGCGCTTATCAGTGGCTTCGGAGTCTCTGGCAGATTGGTCTTCGGAAGCTTCTATAGCAACTTTTTCAAAGGGTTCACCTTTAAGAATGCGGTTACGCAGCTTAACTATTTTATTATAGGCTTCGAGTGTATCTTTGGGTGCGGTATTATTATCCACACGAATTAAAATGTGGCTTGCCCGTATATCCCATTGCATACGCTCGTATGCTTCTTTGATAAGTTTTTCCGACACATCCTTATCGGTAAGTAAAGTCTGGGCTAATTGTTTGCGATAGCCGGCCAGTTCTTTAACAAAATCGCTTACGGTATCCATACCCAGAGCCTCGGCTTCTTTAACTTTTAGCTTGAAGTTAATAAAAAGCTCTACATACTCATCAAGCGTTTTTTTGTCTATGGGTTCGCCTTTGATGTTGTTTTTGTAATAAACATTCAAAAACTCCGCTTTCGTTATGTTTTCTCCGGCTATGGTCATGAGTACATCTTTCTCCTGAGCCGACAGGGTTAAGGAAAAAATAAAAATAAATGCACTTACTGCGATAAATCTGATCGTTCTGTTATTTGCTTTCATGGTTTATATATTTGTTTTTTTATCTGCTGTAATTAGGGGCTTCTTTGGTAATTTGCACATCGTGCGGATGGCTTTCGACAATACCGGCATTCGTGATTTTTATAAACTTGGCTTGCTGAAGCATGCTTATATTTTTGGCGCCGCAATAACCCATACCGGCTCTGAGGCCGCCAATCATCTGATGAATTACTTCGGATAAAGAGCCTTTATAGGGCACCCTGCCTACAATTCCTTCTGGTACCAGCTTTTTGATGTCATCCTCGGTATCCTGAAAATAGCGGTCTTTGGAGCCTTTCTGCATGGCTTCGATAGAACCCATCCCTCTGTACGTTTTGTATTTCCGGCCTTCAAATATGATGGTCTCACCCGGCGATTCATCGACACCGGCAAAAAGAGAGCCTGCCATAATAGTATCGGCGCCGGCTGCAATAGCTTTGACAATATCGCCGGTATATCTTATGCCGCCGTCGGCAATAATGGGGATTTCCTGCTTTTTGAGGGCTTTGGCTACATTATAAATGGCCGAAAGCTGTGGTACGCCTATACCTGCAATAATACGGGTGGTGCATATAGACCCGGGGCCAATTCCTACTTTAAGGGCATCGGCGCCGGCTTTGACAAGAGCCTCAGCGGCTTCTTTTGTGGCAATGTTACCCACAACAAGGTCAAGGTTTTTAAAATGTTTACGTACCTTTTTTGTCATTTCTATAACCCCTGCCGAATGCCCGTGAGCAGTATCGATTACAATAGCATCAACTCCCATACTCACAAGAGCTTCGATACGTTCCATCGTGTCCTTCGAAACAGTAACGGCAGCAGCCACCTGCAAGCGACCCATGCTATCCTTACAAGCGTTTGGGCGGGCTTTAATTTTTATAATATCCTTATAAGTGATAAGTCCTACCAGTTTATTGCTTTTATTAACGACGGGCAGTTTTTCAATTTTGTATTCCTGTAAAATATCGGCTGCTTTTTCAAAATCGGTACCTTCGGTTGTGGTGATGAGGTTTTCTTTTGTCATAACCTCATAAATGGGACGTTTAAGGTTTTTTTCGAAACGTAAATCGCGGTTGGTCACAATACCCACCAGTCTGTGTGTTTTGTCAACAACAGGAATGCCACCTATTTTATTTTCTTTCATCAGGTTTAAGGCATCCACCACCTTAGCATCTTTATCGAGAGTAATAGGGTCGAGTATCATGCCGTTTTCGGCTCGTTTAACCCTTTTTACCTGAATCGCCTGATCTTCAATGCTCATATTCTTATGAATAACTCCTATACCGCCTTCCTGTGCTATAGCAATAGCCATGGCCGATTCAGTAACAGTATCCATCGCTGCAGAAATGATGGGTATTTTTATTTCAATATTTCTGCTGAATCTTGTTTTAAGATTCACATCACGTGGCAATACTTCAGAAAATGCAGGCATCACAAGCACATCGTCATAAGTAAGACCTTCGCAGATGAATTTTTCGTTATCAGGTAACATAAATTCTGTAAATTTTTGCAAATTTATAAAAAAACATCTTATATAATTATATAAGACCGAATAAAAAATATATTGTAGCTTTTGGCTGTCTGAAACAACTTTTACGTGATAATTTATTTATATTTGCACCGAAATCTTTCCAGATGGATAATATTACTAAAACAGAAACTGAAGAAGTATATGGCGAGGACAGCATCCGGTCGCTTGAATGGGAAGAACATATCCGGTTCAGACCGGGCATGTACATTGGCAAGCTGGGCGATGGCGCTTCACAAGACGATGGTATTTACGTACTTTTAAAAGAAATAATCGACAACTCGGTTGACGAGTTTATTATGGGTCATGGGCGTACTATTGATATAACCATTAAAGAGTCGAAAGTTACTGTGCGTGATTACGGCAGGGGCATACCACTGGGGAAATTGCTGGAGTGCGTATCTAAAATAAATACCGGTGCAAAGTACGACTCCAAAGTTTTCAAAAAAACCGTTGGCCTTAATGGTATAGGCACCAAAGCCGTTAATGCTTTGTCTTCCTACTTTAAAGCCCAATCGATTCGCGATGGCCGAACAAAAATCGGAGAATTTGAAAGAGGCATACTCATATCCGAAAAGGAAGAGGAAACCACTTACAGCAACGGTACTATTATCAGTTTTATTCCCGACAGTGAAATATTCGGCAACTTTCATTATATCAGTGAACACGTTGAGAAAATGCTCTGGAACTATGCCTTTTTAAACAAGGGGCTTACCATTAAGTTTAATGGCATCAAATTCCAATCGGAAAATGGTCTTCTCGATCTTTTGAAGCGCAATATTGACAGCCCTATACATTATCCTATTATCCATATAGCCGAAAATGACTTTGAATTTGCCTTTACACATAGTGTGAAACAATACGGCGAATATTACTATTCATTTGTCAACGGGCAGCATACCACCCAGGGTGGCACCCATCAGGCGGCTTTCAGAGAAGCTGTGGTGAAAACTATAAGAGAATTTTACAAGAAAGAATTTGACCCTTCCGATATACGCACCTCTATTGTAGCTGCTTTAAGCATAAAAGTTCAGGAACCTGTTTTCGAGTCGCAGACCAAGACAAAGCTCGGTTCCCAATACATGGAACCCGGAGGCACTACCATACGTAATTACGTTCAGGATATAGTTAAAAGGCAACTCGACAATTACCTGCACATCAACCAGGATGTGGCCGATGCTTTACTTACCAAAATTCTGGCCTCGGAAAAGGAAAGAAAGGAAATTGCCAATATAAAAAAAATTACCCGCGAAAGCATTAAAAAGGCCAGCCTCCACAACCGTAAACTCCGCGACTGCCGCATCCATTACAATACCAATCACGAACAGCGGCTCGATTCAACCTTGTTTATTACTGAGGGAGATTCGGCCAGTGGTTCCATTACCAAATCGCGCGATGTGAACACGCAAGCCGTATTCAGCCTGAGAGGCAAACCCGTTAACTGTTATGGCCTTTCGAAAAAAGTGGTGTATGAAAACGAAGAGTTTAACCTACTGCAATCGGCCCTTAACATTGAAGAAGGACTGGAAAACCTCAGGTACAACAACATTGTCATAGCTACCGATGCCGATGTGGATGGCATGCATATCAGGCTGCTGCTGATTACTTTCTTTGTTCAGTTTTATCCCGATATTGTTAAAAACGGTCACCTCTATATATTGCAAACCCCCTTGTTCAGAGTCAGAAATAAGACAGCCACACACTATTGTTATTCCGAAGAAGAACGCGTAAACGCCATAAACAGCCTGGGAGCCAATTCCGAAATTACACGCTTTAAAGGTCTGGGCGAAATATCGCCAGATGAGTTCAAGCATTTTATTGGAAAAGCCATTCGGCTCGAGCCTGTCATCCTCAGCAGGGATATCCCCGTAAATGAACTGCTGCTGTTCTACATGGGCAAAAACACACCCGAAAGACAAAATTTTATCATTGACAACCTGAGGTATAATATTGATTAGCTAATAATCTACCTGTGATACTTCCTGACCTCGAAAGATATTTTGGTATTTTAGCCACTTTAGCCACTCAAAACTCTGTGCCCCGCTTTAGTAAAAAAAACTAAGTATTCACTTTTCCTATCTTGTTTTCGACCGATTGGATTTTGCCTGCTAACCGCCCGCTTTTATTTTTGCGTATATCGAAGGTGGCATTCAGGTACACCCTGTTGCTGAAGGGTTCAAGCACTTCGTACGATTGGGCAAGAACAGCGAGGGCTTCCTCAAGGCTTTCGGTTTCAACAATTGTACTCATGGGTGTCAGTTTATAAGGGAGGCCGCTTTCCCTGATACGCTCAATAACTTTACTTACATAAACACTTTTGCTTTCTTGGGTGTCGGTGGGAAATATAGAAAATGAAACTAATATTGACATATCGTAGCAGTTTAAGGAAAGGCATTAAGATTTATGTTTATCTCATTATGGTAACAGTGCCATGATAGGGTTCGGCAATATTTTGTGGCAGTGTAAAAATGAAATAATAAACCCCATCGGCATAGTTTTCTCCATCCCAATCGTTTTTATAGTCGTTGCTCTCGTATATACGCCGTCCCCAACGGTTGAAAATAATGAGCTGACAATTGGGAACAAACTCAATGCCCTTAATAACAAAATTATCATTAATACCATCTCCATTTGGAGTAAAAATATTGGGAATTGTAAGATCAATAATGAGTATCTCGTTTGAAGTGGAATCGACACAACCATGTGCAGTCTGAACTACCAGCCAGATAGTATGATAGCCTGTTTGCCCAAACGAATGCGACGGATTTTGTTCGTTAGAAGTCGTTCCATCGCCAAAATTCCAATTCCATGAATTGACAAAGGCAGACGAAGACGACGAATTGAAAACTATAGGCAGACCCGGTGTGCCAACTGTGGGACTGAAAGTAAAGCTGGCATCAGGTACAGGATACGAGTTGATGTAATTGGTAAAGGTCTGGGTATTTTCGCAACCATAAATATTAACCACATGCAATGTAACATTAAATGCGCCGGGGTTGTTGTAAACAATACCTGAAGGGTTTTCGTTTGTTGAAGTAGCAGGATTAGCGCCTGAGAATGTCCAATTCCATTGTGCAGCATCCTGTGTATTATCGGTAAAGTTTACGGTAATGGGATTGCATCCATCGGTTATATTAGACGTAATACTAATTACGGGTATAGGCAGTACGGTAACCGTCTGGTAAGTGGTATCGGAATAACAGTTGTTTTCGGAAACGCTTAAAGATATGCTGTAAAGCGAAGGTGTGCTCCAGTCAATAACATAAGGGCCCTGCCCGCTGCCGGACACCACGTTACCGCCTGTAAAACTCCAGGTATAGACAGCTGAGGATGTGGCATTGCCAGCATAGCTTACGTTCAGGTCATCGTCGAGGCAAATAGTGTCGTTGGGGGTTATGTTAAAAGTGGATGTGGGCACCTGATGCACCACAAGTGAAACAGAGTCGTCGATAGTTTTGACGTGTGGAGTGCAGGCATCGGTTACAGTAAGATAATACGTGTTTACCGATGGCCCCGGAGGGGCTACTTGTATTGAGGTTGTTTGTTCACCACCGCCCCATAAGTAAGTAAAGGGCCCCACACCGCCCGACAAGTAACTATACAAAGTTGTTGCTTCACCATTACAAATAGTGTCGTCGGGAATGCTCAGCGACATTGGAGGGTAGTCTCTTAAATAAATAGTAATGGTATCGTCCTGACAGGGGTTAGTTTCGAGAATGATTTGAACGGTCTGAACACCTGCGGGCACACCTGTTTCGATGGGGGTTATTACCAGTTGAGCCGACTGGCTGCCGGCAGCAATGGTAACACATGTATCAATTTGATTGTAATCGACCCCGTTTACGGCACTACCTGCAATTTGGTAGCAAATCTGAGTAGGAGATGGCGCCGGTTGCGGAATCTGAAAATTAAGAATGGCATCGGAACAGCCCCTGTAGGCCATAGTATCGCCAGGCATGGTATAATTAAAATTGACAGATACAGCACTGGTTGAAAAACTCCCTGCTTCGAGAAAAACTACAGAATCCCAAACTGCGTCGCCGGCATCACCTATAGCAATTTTAATTTGATAAGGTACACAGGGTGTAACAACAGCCCAAGCTGTAAGAACAGTAGTAAAACCATCGTATTCAATAGTTGCACCACCTGCATTATTAACGTAATACTGGGAATAGGAATTGGCATTAACATTGTCGATAGTAACAGGCAAACTCGTACCGGGTATTCTGGCAATATTGTAATTGTTGTATGTGCCGCCGCCGGGATTAGGACCAGAGATAAAAAAACCAAAAACATCGTTGTAGTTTGAATTAACCCACTCGGGATATTCTTCTGACCCGAAAACATAGCGGAAGCGGATGGTGTCCGAAAGAGGGTTAAAAGAAAAGGTAAGTACAGCAGCATCATTAATTGTATATCCCGGAACAAGGCTGGCCAACTGAGGGTCGCTGCCTGTGCCGTTATCTATACCTGTGCTGCCGCTGGAGTTCGGCCCGGGGGCATCGGTTACATTGCCGGTTGACATAATTATACCCTCAGTAAGACCCAAGTTGGTGGGATTGCCTCCTGTTGAAAATTTCCCGATAGAGTTTGGAATGTTGCCACTGTAAGTTACAGCACTTACTGTTACCCCACCACCGACAAGAACATTTTGAACGAGCTGGGCAGGTGTTTGCCCTGTAGAAATAATGAGCTGGGCAAATACATTATTGTTCATTAATAAAACAAGGGCTGTTAAACTTATAAGTATCTGTTTTAATTTCATATAAAGAAATTTTAATTAACCGTTTATTGAAAAATTCAGAAAATTTAACCTTAAAGAAACCTTATTAATGCTAAACTTCATTGCAATATTAAGAATTTTTTTTGATAAAGTATAATTTTTTTTATCAGTTAACAGGCTTTATTATAATTTTACTTTAATATTCAACACCTTGAAAAAAACAAATTCCTACATTTTGGCTATAAAGACGCACATTTATGTTTTTCTGTTGCTTACATTATTGATATTTTTATTATACGGAAAAACCATATCCCATGGTTACGCTATCGACGACAATCTTGTAACGGAAAATCATTCTCTTGTAAGCCAGGGACTAAAGGCTATACCGCAAATATTTACGTCCTATTACTTTGCCGATAAAAAAATGCAATTTGGCTACCGGCCGGTAACCATTTCGAGCTTTGCCATAGAGCATGAATTTTTTGGTCAGAATCCCCATGTAAGCCATTTTATAAACTTAATACTTTACCTGCTGGGGTGTTTTTTGGCCTATTTCATACTTTTAAAAGTTTTCCGATTCAAAAACTTATTGTTTCCCCTTTTGGTTACGGTACTTTTCGTTACGCATCCCATTCATACTGAGGTGGTATGCAGCATCAAAAGCCGCGATGAATTGCTCAGTTTTATTTTCTCCTTTTCGGCTTTGTGGGCAGCACTTAGTTATACAGAAAATAAAAATTGGTATAAGCTTCCTCTAATCACTTTTTTACTTGTAATGGCTGTGTTCTCTAAACAAACAGCCTACACATTTTTAGCCATTATTCCGCTATCACTATTTATTTTTCAGAAAAAATTTTGTTTTAAAACCCAAACAACTGTTTTTATATTTCTTTTTGCAGGGATTGTATTGGCCTCAATACCACGTTTTATACTCCCTCCGGTAGAACGGGAAATATTTTATTTCGAAAACCCGCTGGCTGTTGAAGGTTCAATTATTCAACGGTTCAACGTTGCCATGTACGTCATTCTTTTTTATTTTAAACTCCTTGTTATTCCTCACCCGCTGGTATTCTATTACGGCTACAATATGATACCCCTTTTGCCTGTTTACCATCCGTGGGTTATTCTGGGGTTTGTGTCGTCGTTGGCTTTATTTGCCTGGGCTTTACTAAAAATCAGAAAATACCCGCTGGCCGCATTCACAATTCTGTATTTTTTCATAACACTGTCCATGTTCCTTAACATTGTTGAACCTGTAGCCGGCATAGTGGCAGAACGTTTTATTTATTTTTCCTCTTTAAGTTATTGTATTCTGATGACCCTGATTTTATTCGGCCTGTTTAAATCGAACCCCTTTGAAGAAAAAACAAACAGGAACAAAGCACGAAATATTATCCTGGCTTCTTTGCTGGTCGTTGTGCCCTATGCCGTAAAAACATCTGTTCGCTCCGGGCAATGGAAAAACTACTCGGCTTTGTATGCACACGATATCAAATACCTCGATAATTCAGCACTTGCCCATGCCATTTATGCTGAAACACTGATTAATGAAATATTTCAGGAAGCATCGCAGGGTAAACAACCCACCGATTTCGAAAAAAAGAGAGAACTGGCTTTAAATCATTATTTGCAGTCAATTAAAGTGTATCCTGACTATTTTTCGTCTTATAACAATACGGCATTTATTTATTATCAGCTTTACAACGACTACAACAGCGCTGTGCCGTATCTTCAAAAAGCCATCAGCCTACGGCCCGATTATACCGAGGCCTATTTCAACCTCGGGTATTGTTACCAGATGCTTAACCAGTTGCAAAATGCCGAAAGCTATTATTTGCAAGCCCTGTCGGTTGACCCTGCCTTTTTACAGGCTTATTCGCAACTGGGAGAAGTTTACTTGCTGCAAAATGACCTGAATAAAGCGGTTGCGATGAATGAAAAGATAAAATCCATAGCACCCGCAAGCGACCTGTCTTATATAAACCTGGGGAAGATATATCTATCGGCCGGCGACACTGTACAAAGCATGCTAAATTTTGAAAAAGCCGCCGAATTATCGCCCGATAATATTGAATTATTAAAAAATCTGGCGGCCTTTTACGATTACAGGGGAAATAAGGAAAAGGCTTCGTATTATTACAGCTTGTTGGAAAAGAGGCGCGTAAAATAAACAGGTTATTATTCTAATAAAAACGCTCCTTTAAGCCTAAGGGCTTTTCCTGTTTCGGTTTCAAAGGCCCAGGCACGAATGTAGGTAGGTCTATAAGGAACGCTATTGACAGAGAAACTTTTTTTCCATTGCAAAGAATCGGCATTGTACAGGGTAAAAACCACAGGCCTTGACAATGTATCATCATAGGTCAGCAATATAGCATCGGGCACATTGCCCGTGGAGTTGGGGTTGGTCTGACCGCAGGCTAAATACAGGGTATCGTTTTGCTTTGTCAGGGCATTGAAAGCCCCCCCCTCTCCTGCCCTGCCATCTGCTTCTGTTATGTTCTGCAACAGATTGCTTTCGGCTAATGGAGGCCTCAGGTATCCCAGCTTGTTAAGTGTGTTGGCTTTCTGGCGCAGCTCATCGAAATGCACAAGATATATTTTCGACTCACAGGTTTCGTGCGGCACATAGTTTACAAAATGTAATGCAGCTTTGGCATGGCGAATATTATGGTGATAATTTTTCAGGTCGTTTACAGCCACATTAAAGGTGTCGGCTTTAACATATACGACAAAGGCTGCCATGAGGATAAGCAGTAGCAAAGGCCATTCTTTAATTCCCGTTCTTTTTGCCAAATGAGTGCTTATTACATAAATAAGAAACAACAAGGCCACAGGCAGATATAGCGTATAAGTGGTATAGCGCGAGGTAAGCGACTGAAAAAGTCCGAAGCCCAGGCGGCCGGTCATCACCATACCGCCAGTCATGATTGAATATAAGCCCAGCATTAACCAGGGCATTGCCTGAAAGAGCAAAACCCTATCCCTAAAATACCTTCCAACATACACACACAAAGCCACAAATAATGTCAGCATGCCTACCCCCACAACAATTATGGGTTTAAGGGCATGCACCATTCTGAAAGGGTTTCCCAGCAAGCCCATAAGGTACAGCAAGGCATCAACAGGGTGTTTTAAAAATTCGAAGGGACTTGGAAAATTGGCGGGACTTTCGTAACCTGTAAAATAAAATGTAATGGTAACGCATGTTCCAAAGAGCCAAACGGTAAGAGGTATCCAGTTTTGAAAAAAACCAGCTGCTTTTTCGGAAAAAAGAAAAAGTGGTAAAACAACAATCCAGCACAACAAGCCATTTACAGAGGAATAGGTGCTTATAACGGCAAGAAGGACACAAAAAATCAGTTTAAGGACATTTCTCAGGCCTGAATAAATGACAGCCATACAAGTGGTGATGCAGGCTATCGGCATAAAATATTCTATTTGCACACCAAACAACCAGTTTTCGTACTGTATCGGCGCAAAGATAAACAGAGAAGCGAGACACAACAGCAGCCATTTTTGCCAGGGAGCATCGTATTTAAGTATGTTGGACAGCCTGTAAACATTGTACATTACAAGCAGGGCCAGGACAAAAGAAAACAGCATTTCGTACCGCACATCCCATCGAGTCAAAGCGCCCAAACCCACAAATACAAGGTTGGGAAATATTTGTCTGTATTCGCACTGCTGGCGGTAAAGTTCATCGAAGGTCAGGGTGCCTTTCGAGAGGTGGTCGAAAAATCCGACATATTCCCATTGGTCCATGTAAGGCACATCAATGCCATACTTAAGAATAAAATACAGGATAAGCCCTGCGGAAAAGACTATCAGGCCAATAAAGAAAACAGGCAGAAATTTTTTTAAAGTTTTCCCTGTATAGTTAGGCATTGGTTAGGGTGCGTGTTATTGCACTAACAAAAGTAACAAAATCCAATTTATTCGCAGTCCATTGCGATTATTTTTCATTTTATTCGCAATCCATTGCGGATATTTTACTTTTTTGTTGTCTTAACAGCCAAAGCCACCACCGACAATCCAAAAGGCAAAGAAATATACCTGAGCAGAAAATTCTCGACCTGCATAACAAATAAAAAGAAAGCATTGATGGCGCGTGGGGGTAGTTTCACTTCGTTATGGTCGGCTTTTTCCATATTAAAAAGTTTGTCGCTAATCCTTTTTACAAACGCCAGCGGGAAAAGCAAACTGACCGCATAAGTTATTTTAACGATTTTAAAACCGTTTTTTTCGAGTAACAACCTCATCTGTTTATGGGTGTATCTTTTGCCGGTATGTACTACCTGGTCGTGTTTGCTTTTAAGAAAATTGTAGGCTGGCACTGTAACAAGCAGATGCCCGTCCGGAACCAGGGCATTGTAAAAATGGGTCAGCACCCTGTTGTCTTCAATATTCCTGTTACACAGCACATCGAAGCAGGTAATCAGGTCGAAAGAATCAGGGCTAAAAATATTTTGGTTTACATCGCCCTGCATAAGGTTAAAGGGGCCTCTTGTTTGCGCATATTCAAGTGCTTTTTGCTGAAAATCGAGCCCTGTTTCGGATATATTGTTCGATTTTTTCAATCGCTCGAGCCATTTTCCCGTGCCGCAACCTGCATCGAGTATCCTGATATGGTCTTTCAGTATATTTTTTCGTTTAAGCAGCGCTAAAAAATGTGCGTGATTACCTACATACCACCAGTGTTTATCCTCAGCTTCGAACATGTATTGGTACTGGTTTAATTCCATGGGGAATGAATTCGATTTAAGAAAAACGATTAGCGATTTTTGAAGTTTGAAGTTTGAAGTTTGAAGTTTGTGATTTACAATTGTATTATTTATTGCTAAAAGCTGGCGCACATTTCGGGGCGCTTCTCTTTCAACTTTCGATGAAATTTATTAGATGTGCTGCCCTTCAAATTAACAATTCCTGCCCGCTTGATTTTAGCCTTTGTTATGCCTTTGTGCTTCATATTGTTCAGAAAATAAATTTAATTCTATTGGTAAAGTTTGTGTGTGTTTTTGTTGAATAAAGTCAAGCCTAAATTCATCTTTTATCTTTCCATTATTATTAAGTCTGTCAATTATCATTTTGTAGTAGTCTGGATGCAATTCACAGCTTATGTAATTTCTTTTTAAATCCTTGCATGTAAATAATTCACTTCCACTACCTCCAAATAAAATAAATACGTCGTCATTTTCTTTTGTGCATGATTTAATAAGCATTTCAACCAATTTTAATGGAATTTGACATGAATGAAATGTTTTATCTTTACTTACATTTTTTACTAAATCAAAATAAAACCAACTATATGGCATACGTCCCAAATGACCTGCAGCAATACGACCTTGTATTCTTTTATCTGTAGGATTTTGATATGGTACAGCTACATTATCTTTGTAGAATTTATTATTTTTACTCTTTGTAGCATGTAAAATGCTTCTATGTGCAGTTGTAAAACGTCTTGGGCTATGTCCAACATTCGTGTTGTATATCCAAACATAATCTTGTACATCATAAGCATTATCGTCTAAAAACTTAACTCTCATGTGAGCATTTTGTTTCGGATAGTTCATCATAAATAAACTCCCTGTTGGTTTTAAAACCCTCAAACTTTCTTTTGTGAGTTCAACGTACCAATCAATATAATCACCCCATTTTTGAGTATAATTTTTTCCTGCATAATTAATTCCTACATTATAATCGGGGTCGCCATAAACCATATCCAATGAATTGTCAGGAATACGTTTTAATACAGTTATAACATCTTCATTAAAAACTTTATTTCTATACTTTTCAATCATACGACTAATTTTTTTTAATTAATTTATATGAAGCTGATTTTACAAACTTGATTGATGTAATGTCAAGAGGTTTTGAAAAAGTGTATGCCCATAATTTTAAAACATCTCCCGTTTTAGATTTTTCTCTAACTACATAAACTCCATATATCTCTTTTATTTTTCCTTTTATAGTGTCTTTCAGATTTGCATTATAATAATATAAAAAAGGATGATATAGTTGGTAAACAGAAAAACTATCAGGTTTACCATTTTTTGCTTCAAAAACACCAATGATTCCATTAAATTCGATAGTTAAATCAACCTCAATTTGAATATTGGTCAATTCAAGTTTTGCTTCCTTCCCAAAAGAATATTTAAAAGATGTTTTGGTTCTATGAGGAAAATATGTATTTGATTTTTTTAATATATCAATATCTTCAAATTCAGTATCTTTTCCAAAAAGAAAATGATGTAAAATTCGCTGATTATTTGCTACCGACAAAATGTTACTTTCACTTGAATTATACTGATTAAGTAAACTTTTTTTATAATTCCATTTTATTGATTTTTGTATAGGTTCAAAATCGTGATAGACTTTTTTAATACCTTTAATAAATTTATGTTTACCACTTCCAATGTGAATAATAGTCAAGTCATTTTTTATTAAAATTTCAGGTAGTTTTACTTTACTGTCAAGTTTAGTAACATCAAAAGGGTTTCCAAAACCAACTTTCTTACACACATCCTTTACTAAGTCATTATGAAAAATATAATCATTCTTGCGTTTGCAAATTTTGTATAATTCTTCAATTACTTGTCCTTTTTTACTTGCCATTTCATTTTATTTTAATACATAAAATTAATCATTTTTGTTCAATTTTCATTAGCAAGTGTCTTTTTTCAGCATACGGCATTACCTACAGGTATTCCTTTTTTATAGTATATTGCGGTTGTTTGTTCTGCGACAGGAAAATGCGCCCGATATACTCCCCTATCATACCCAAAGAAATCAGTTGGATACCGGCAAAGGTAAATATCGCAGTAATTGTCAGTGAGAAGCCCGGCGGTAGGCCTGGCACCATAAAATGCTCCAGCACCGAATAGAGCCCAAAAAGCAGTCCTGTAAAAGCAAAGAACAACCCCACATAAATAGAAATGCGCAATGGAATAATGGAAAAGCTGGTAAACATATTCGACCACAGTTTAAGCAGTTTTCTGAAGGTGTAACCCGATTTACCCTGTTTTCTTTTTTCGTGCAGAACTTTAAGCGTACCTATATTGGCCGTAGCCCTCAGTATAAGCCCGTCGATATACGGGTAGGGCAATTCGTATTTAATGACTTCATTTACCAGAAAGCGGTTCATACATTTGAAACTCGACAGGTAAAGCGCTTTGGGTTTTTTAAGCAATAGGGTAGCCATGTAGTTATTGAGGCTGCTTCCCCAATTCCGCCACCAGTTATGTTTTTTCTCATCGTAAAAGGTATATACCACATCGTAATCGTTGTCTGCGGCATATTCAATAAGTTTTATCACTTCCGAAACGGGGTTCTGAAAGTCATCATCCATAATAATGATATAATCTCCCCCTGCTTTGTTCAGACCTGCCATTACGGCATTATGTTCCCCGAAATTACGGGCAAGGGGCAGGTATTTTACCTTGCCTTTGTATTTGTGGTAAAGCTCCAAACATGCGTTATGGGAATTGTCGGCGGAATAATCGTTTACGAGCACAATTTCCGTTTCGTATTTTGCAGGCATTTCATCAATAAGCATGCACACAAGGCTTTTTATAGAGGTCTCTGCATTGTAAACAGGGATGACCACTGACACTTTGGGGAGGGCGGCATTACTCATGGTTTGTATTTATCTAAATAAGACACGTAATCTTCGTGGGTATGCAGATACTGGCTTAGGTCGTGGGGTTCGCTGGCCAGAACAAGGCACACAGCATCCTTACTAAAATTAAAAAGTTCGAGAAAAATGAGCCGTGGCACATAGAGTGCATGAGAAGGGTCGTTTAACAAAAAATCCTTACTGGAATTCTTGTCATTAAGCCTTACCGTAAAGCTACCCGCCATAGGTATAAGCAATTCGTCGGTGTCCTTAAGGGCATGCTTGCCCCTGTTGTCTTTAATGTTATATATGTAAAAAATTCTTTTGATGGCAAAGGGGATGTCTTTGTTTTCTTCAATGGCCGACAGCACCCCGCGAGAGTCCTGATGGGACGATATGTGTATAATTTTAGCTTTTTCGAGATACATAAAACATCATGGGGGTTAAATCTTTTGTAAAAATATTGTTTTTTCACATTATCCCATGTAAAAAAATGTGTTTCCTCAAAGTTTGTTTTAATTTTGTTTGTTTAAATAGCAAATAAGAATCATTCGGCGTGGTTTACAGTTCGGTAAGTTTTATTTTTTATTTTCTGCCGCTGCTGCTGGCGGGCTATTATCTGATGCCGAGGCTGTGGCTGAAAAACATATTTTTATTGCTGGCCAGTATGGTATTCTATGCCTGGAGCGAGGGCCGGTTTGTTTTACTGTTGTTGTCGGTTGGCTTGAGTGCCTGGGGGTATGCTTGTCTGATAAAACATACGCGGTATAAAAAAGCGGTCGCATTTATAGTCGTAATTTCTTATGTTTTATTGCTTGTTTTTTACAAATATCCCTTTTCATTTCTCTGGCGCAGCCAGGATGTACCTGGTTTAAACGGCATGGCTTTCCCGCTGGGGATTTCATTTTTCAGTTTTCAGGCGATATCCTACATTATTGACGTGTATCGCGACAACAGCTCTTATGAAAGAAATCCCTTCTATGTCGTGCTTTATATCAGTATGTTTCCCCAACTCATATCAGGGCCCTTGGTACGCTACAACAGCATGTCGCAACAGTTCAGAGAACGCAATTTTTGTCCTGACCGTTTTGCAGGAGGTATAAAGCGATTTATAACCGGCCTGGCTAAAAAAGTACTTATAGCCAATCCACTGGGACTGCTGGTGCACGACATCATGCAAGCCGAAACGGCCATGCTGAGCACACCTGCGGCATGGCTGGGTATTGTAGCTTTTGCCCTGCAGCTCTACTACGACTTTTCGGGGTATACCGATATGGCTATTGGCATAGGCAAAATACTGGGCTTTGAGCTTCCCGAAAATTTCAATCATCCATTTATAAGCAGGTCTGTGACCGAATTCTGGCGCCGTTGGCACATAACCCTCTCGGGCTGGCTTAAAGACTATGTGTTTATGCCCCTTTCGCTCAATTTAAGGCGATTAAAAAAGTATGGTGTATTTCTGTCGCTTGTCATCACTTTTACCCTGTGCGGCATCTGGCATAGTCCTGGCTGGAACTTTTTGCTTTGGGGAAGTATGCATGGCTTATTAATGGGCATAGAGCAACTCTTTTTGGCAAAACAATTGGAAAAATTCAGGGTATTGTCGCATATTTACACGCTTTTTGTTTTATTGCTGAGTTTTGTTTTTGTTGCTTCAGGCACTCCCGATGAGGCCTTAACCTACTTCGGGCGCCTGTTTTCGTTTGCAACTGCAGCCACTTACGGGGTGGGCAACTTTGTGGCACGGCAGCATTGGGTGCTGATGGCTGTCGGTATTTTATGCTGTTTGCCTGTTCAAAAAATATTTCAGCGTTTAACTATTAATTATTCCAATTATACTCATACGGCAGAATCGTTACTTTTGCAGGTCTTGTTGTTGTTATCCCTCATGGGCGTAATAGCCGAGACTTATAATCCATTTCTTTACTTTAAATTCTAATCTTATGAAATTTCCCGAATCAGCTCTGGCACACAAATACCTCGACGGTCTCAGAGGTATCGAAATTGGTGGCTCTGCCCACAACAGCTTTGGGTTAAACACGCTGAACGTGGACCGGATTGGTGATAAACAATCGCATTTTAAACTTTATGAAATTGAGCAGTGCGGGGAAGCTATGCGGGTGGATGTAGTGGCCGAAGGCAATAAGCTACCTTTTCCGGATAAATCGTACGATTTTGTCATTTCGAGCCATGTCATTGAACACTTTTACGACCCCATCTCAGCACTTCTCGAATGGGCAAGAATTGCCACGCGGTATATCTTTATCATCGTACCCCACCGCCAACGCACCTTCGATGCTGAACGCGAGCTTACCAAGGTAAGCGAACTCCATCGCCGCTTCCTGGAAAAGGAAACCGTCGAAGATGAATTCAGGGGCCTTCACTGGTCGGTATTTGAACCTTCGAACTTTAACGAACTGTGTGTACTGTGTGGCTTAAACGTGGTCGAAATCCAGGACCCCGACGATAAAGTGGGTAATGGATTTACTTTTGTTATCAAACTTGATTAATAATGACTTACCCAAGGATAATGCTGAACAAAAGATTTAATCCATATTACTTGTTTTTCCTGAGCATTCCTTTGGTATTTTTTATATTGCGGGCAGGCGACAGTACCCAAAAAAACCTACCCGAAATTGACTTTCTGTATTTCAGCGCCCGGGCTACAAGAACGACCGGCATTCAGCTTTTTTCGGGAAAGGAACAACTGGCCTCATGGACTACCGACAGCCTCTTTTACAAGTATTTCGATTATGCAGGCGACCTCAGCAACGGCAAATATTTATATTTAAAAATACTGAACCTTGGCAGTAATGATACACTACGCATCCTATCTTTCAATCTTTTAAGAAAGAACAGCGTTTCAACGCTTTTCCGCTTTATCAACCCGGATGAGTATATAACCAATGCCCGTGTTATCGCTGATGATGATTGCATAGCGCTTGTTCCTATAAGTCCTGAAGCCCCTGTAAAAATTTCGCTGCAACCGGCCGACCATTGGAATAGGGAATCTCCGGAAGGGAATTTTACACTCTTTCTTGAAATTGTTTTCCTGCTGGTGTTTGTTTTTATTAACATCATGCAACCTCCGGCCCGGTATTTTATTTTCAGTTGTGTACTGACGCTTCTAACCCTCTTGCTTTTAAGCCTGTGCAACGGCACTGATGAAAGTACACTTACACTCAGCACATCAAACCAATTGGGCAGAACGGAAGTTTATTACAATCATTACCCCGAGTTTACAAAGTTAAAATACACGTATCTTGAAAACCAGGAACAGGTATTTCAAACCAGGGTAAACCTTTCGGCCGACAGGTTTTTCCGTTTCGACTTCGACCAGTTCAACAAACTAGAAGGCGCTGCCATAACAATACGAAACGGCCTTTTCAGAAAAACTTGGCTTCTAAGCAAAATACCCCCCGGTGCTCTTTGTATTAATGACATGGCGTTTAAGGACGGTGTTTTTTATGCGGTGGGCAGTGATGCGTTTATGTCGTTATCCACACAAACTTTTATTAACGGTATCCGCCGGCTTATCTGGCTGAGGCAATGCACCTATTTGTTTTTTGCACTGATGGCATTTGTGGTTCTTATAGCCCTTCACAGACTTTTAGCACCCCGTCTAAAACTGATGTTCCGGCCTTTTTACCTGGCTTTTTTACTCCTACCCCTTATTTACGTTTTTTTAGATTACACCCATACAGCAGAGAAAGATTCAGAGAGGGCTCCCGATTATTTTTACTTTTCGGCAGCCGTATCGAAACCGGTTACCATCAGCCTGTTTGCCGATAACGATTCAATTACCAGCTGGGACATCCGAAAACCCGGCTTTCAGATGAGAGATTGCCTCTGCCCGCTGAAAGATTCGGGGGGAATCACTCTAAGGATAGACAGCATGGCCGCCAATGACTCCCTGGCTTTGCTTTCGTTCCATTTATACAGGGGCCACACCTTGTATTCCCTCAGCGACAGGGTAAGCCCCTATTTAACAGCCGAAAATGCCTCCCCCCACCTAAACGGGGGTATTTACATTCTTGTAGCTAACTCTTCTTATGCTCCCGTTAAGCTGCATCTGGCGGGTTCCGCGGCATGGGAAAAAACCAGCCTTAACGCCCATCCCCCGGCAAGGGTAAAATGGTTAATTTTTAGCTTTATACTGGCTTTTATTTTTCTTCTGATAACAACACCTTCATTAAAAGCTTTTTTAACAGCCTTGTCCATATCGCTTGGGGTACTGCTTCTTTTTTATTGGCTCACCCCCGACATTTTTGGTAAAATAGTCATTGAAACAAGCACCCCGCAACGTTACGCCGAAATATTCAACAGTCCTGACGCCATTTTCAAAAAAGACAATAGCACATTTATAAAAGGCAATCCCTATTTAAAAAATGCTGAAATTGCTTTTAACAAAAAACCGTTTATTCGTTGCGACCTCGACGACAGCCTCAAACTTGTAACAGAATATAACCTCGCGATTAAAAACGGCTTGTTCAGAAAAACATGGAATCTGGCTCAAACACCCCCGGAATATCTTGTGGCTAACGACTTGTTTATTTACAACGGCCTTTGCTACATCACGGGCAATGACCCCTTTTTCGGTCTGGGTTCGGTCTTTTTTGTAAAGCAGGCCCACCTGCTTGCCGACTGGCGCCTGCATGCTTATATCTTTATCGCTTTGTTTGTATTTGTTTGCCTTATATCGGGCGCCCGCATTATTGAAAGGTTTAAGCTTCATCAAAGCATTTTAGTGTTGCTTTTTGCAGTTATGGCTTTTTCACAATTATTGTTTTGGCCCTTTCATTCCGACAGGCTCAAGTTGCCCTCCGAAAACCGCAATGCTTCTCCCCTGCCTGCTTTCAACATTGATTCATCAACCGCTTACAGCAAAGCCTTAAACAACTATCTTAACGACCAGGTGCCTGGGCGCAGCCGCTTAATTTCTGTTAACAATTACATTTACTATTCCCTGTTCCGCCAGTTGCTCAATAATCCCTTTGTATATTTCGGAAAAGATGGCTGGATGTTTTATATCGGTGAAGGCTACCGCGATTTTTTCGAAAACAAAACCCCGTTAACCGATACCGAACTACATGAAATTGTTTCGTTGTTTGAAATCATCCGTGACGCAGTCGAAGCCCGTGGGGCAAAGCTGTATATTGTCATCCCGCGTTTACCGCATTATGTCTATGAGGACAAGTTGGGCAAGCGCTTGTTTCAACATCGGAAACCCTCAAAATATGAGCAATTTACAGCTTATGCAAAAGAACATGCCACCCTGCCTCTTATAGACGTCAATCCCGTCATCAGGGAAGCCCGCCGCAAGACAGGCCTCGACATGTATTACAAAACCGATTCGCACTGGAATTATGTGGGCGCTTACCTGGCTTACAACAAGCTTATGCAGACCATTCACAGGGACTTCCCCGAAACAGGCGCCCCTATCCCTTTCAACGAAATACAATGGGATTACACCAGGGATAGCATAGCCGACCTGGCCGACATGTCGGGCATGCAGGGCTATATACTCAAGGGCGGCTACGTGCCCCGGCATCCCCTGCTGCGGGCAAACACCGACACCCTCCCCCCGCCGGCGTTTTATCCTTTCAAACACGCCCTCACCCTTAACCCTAAAAAGGAAGGCCCCAACATGCTCCTCTTTCATGACTCCTACGCCCGCCTGTGGTACCCCTACCTGGGTTGCCATTTCCGTCATAGCACTTTTTTGTGGACATTTATTTACGACAACAGTTACCTCGACCAGTTTAAACCAGATGTGGTGATATGGGAAATGAGCGAACGCTCGCTGCAGCATTTTATTTATGAGAATAGGGGGTTGAAATGAAGAAATGTTTTAATGAAGGAATTGTTGAATTAAAATCATTAATGTCCGATAAAAATTTATAACACCGTATTTAGATTTTTCAACTAATTGATAATCAGTGAAATTAATTTTTTAATAAGTCCGTTTTTCAAAAGTAAGCCCCCTCAAAACAAGGTGTATTGTTCTTCAAAATTAATTGTTTTTTGCCAATCTTTATCAGGATTTTCTAAAAATCTAATCAAGTGAATGTAATTGAACAGATGAATTTTGCAAAAACTTACCAGATTTGAAAAAGCCCAGCTTCTTTTTAAGGATGGTTCTAAAATTTAAATTATTGTTATTCAAATAATTAATAATAAACCGCTATCAATAATATTAAAAAAATTGTATATTTGCATAAATTTAAAAGTAAAAATTATGCGAATATTAAAGTTAAACCATTCAGAAAGCCTCTCATCTTTAAAATCGAAGATGAATAA